>QKFI01000144.1 GCA_003251455.1 Tolumonas sp. | reverse complement strand
TGCTAGCGGGCCTTTTGGGAATTTATGTGCTTTAACTTTATTGAGAATAGCCGAAACCCCACACCCGCTTTAAGGAGTGTGCCACCACCAACGAAAGGTTAGGTTCAGGTTAGAAGTCATTTTCAATTCCAAGTTAATTTATTGAGTACAGTAAAACGATAATCCACATACTTTGTCAAGCGACTTTTAACAAAAACTCTTGAGAGCGTGAATGCGAATTGATCTACACAGCCATTCTACTTGTTCGGATGGTGTTCTGACGCCCGAAGCACTGATGTTGCGTGCCAAAGAAAAGTCAGTCGATGTACTGGCATTAACTGATCATGACACGATCGATGGTGTCCTATTAGCTAAAAATGCGATTGCGCAACATGGCTTGGATTTGCATCTTGTTTCTGGTGTCGAGATCTCCTGCACTTGGGATGCAATTGAAGTTCATGTCGTTGGGCTTGATATTGATATTTCGCATCCTGCGTTAACGGCATTATTAGCAAGTCAGGATCAGGCTCGAATCACCAGAGGTTTGGAATTAGGTCGACGACTGGAAAAAAACAAAATTCCGGGTGCTTATGATGGTGCTGTAGCGATTGCTGCGGAAGGTATGTTAACTCGCAATCACTTTGCCCGTTATCTGGTTGAGCAAGGATTTTGTAAAACCATGCAGCAGGCTTTTGATAAATATCTGGCTCGTGGGGCGAGAGCGTATGTCCCTCATCAATGGGCTTCGATTCATCATGTTGTTGAGATAATTCATCAGGCTGGCGGGAAAGCAGTTCTTGCGCATCCGGTGCGATATAAACTTTCTGCTAAGTGGTTGAAACGACTTCTGGTATTATTTAAAGAAGCTGGTGGCGATGCCATCGAAGTTAGTTTATGCCAGCAAAGTCCTCAGGAACGGTCAACGCTGGGCCAATATTGTCGTGATTATGGCTTTATGGCCTCTGTAGGTTCTGATTTCCATGCGCCGTTTCCCTGGATTGAATTGGGGAAAAATTTGTGGTTACCCAAGGATGTAACACCGGTCTGGCATTCATTTTCTGCATTTCCTGACATCCCGACAGGGGAGGTTCTATGAGTCAGTATTTTGTTGTTCATCCGGTAAATCCGCAGACCAGATTAATGAGTCAGGCTGCGGGTATTTTGCGTCAGGGCGGGGTTGTGGTTTATCCGACTGACTCTGGTTATGCCATGGGTTGTATGATGGGCGATAAAGGTGCGCTGGAACGCATGTGTCGTATTCGTCATATCGAAGACATCCACAATTTCACTTTGCTGTGCAATGACCTGTCTGAGTTATCGCACTATGCGCGTATAGATAATACTGCGTTTCGTTTAATCAAAAATAATACGCCGGGTGCCTATACTTTTATTCTGAAAGCGACAAAAGATGTGCCACGTCGTTTGATGAACGAGAAAAAGAAAACAATCGGTATTCGTGTACCGACAAACAAAATTGCTCGCGCGTTGTTGGAAGAATTAGGGGAGCCCCTGATGACTACAACGTTAATTCTGCCGGGAAATGATCTGGCAGAAGCGGATCCGGAAGAAATCCGGTCTAAACTTGAAAAATTGGTCGATCTGATATTAGACGGTGGTACGCAAGGCGAGCAGCCAACGACTATTGTCGATTAGTGCGCTACGGTGCGGGCGATCCGTCACCGTTTGAATAATTGAGGCAAAGCATGAGCGAAAAGCTGCAAAAAGTACTGGCTCGAGCGGGTGTTGGTTCCCGTCGTGAGATGGAGACAGTGATTAGTGAAGGTCGTGTGAGTGTGAATGGCAAAGTTGCTACACTCGGTGACCGTGTAGAACCAAAAGATGTGATCCGGGTGGATGGTCATCAGATCGCGATTTCATCAGTGGATGATGTGATTTGCCGTGTACTGGCTTATCACAAACCAGAAGGGGAGATGTGTACACGTCATGACCCGGAAGGTCGTCCTACTGTTTTTGAACGTTTACCAAGAATTAAAGATGCACGTTGGGTTGCTGTCGGCCGTCTTGACGTGAATACATCAGGTTTATTGCTGTTCACAACTGATGGTGAACTGGCAAATCGCCTGATGCACCCAAGTCACGAAGTTGAACGTGAATATGCGGTGCGTGTCTTCGGTGATGTGACTGAGGCGATGTTGCAAACATTGCGTACTGGCATCCAGTTGGAAGATGGCCCTGCTAAATTCGACAAGATCGTTAGGATGGGCGGCGAGGGCATGAACCATTGGTTTAATGTCACTTTATGCGAAGGTCGTAACCGTGAGGTTCGTCGTCTATGGGAAGCGATGGATGTTCAGGTTAGCCGTCTGATGCGTGTTCGTTACGGCGATATCAAACTGGAAAAAACTCTGCCACGTGGTGGTTGGGCTGAATTACCGCTGGATCAGGTGAACTATCTGCGTAAGCTGGTTGGTCTGCAACCAGAAGACAGATCAAAGGTTATTCCAACTGATGATCGCAAAAATCAGTTTAAACAAGCGGCACAAATCCGTCGTGCGGTTCGACGTCATCGTGAGCGTTCGTTGATGACCGGTGAAACTGAACAACCAGAAATGATCAAACCCAAATTTACCCGTTCTGCGCCAGCTATTGTGAAAGAGCAGGATGATGAACGTGGCTGGGAAAATGCACGTCAACGTTTACGTGACGATGCACCGAAAAAATTACGTCAGGGTACACGTTCCCGCATTGGAAACCGTCAAGGTAAATCATCAGGTCGTAAATCATGAGTGAAGCCAAACGTAAGGCTGTCGTGGTCTTTAGTGGTGGCCAAGACAGTACCACCTGTCTTTTATATGCTGTACAGCAATATGATGAAGTTCATGCAATCACTTTCGATTATGGACAACGTCATGTGTTGGAAATCGAAGTTGCAAAGAAAATTGCAGATGATTTGAAACTGGCTGCCCATAAAGTACTAGATGTTGGGCTCTTAAACGAACTAGCAATTTCAGCACTCACTCGCGATGCAATTCCTGTGAGCAATGAATTACAGGAAAACGGATTACCAAATACCTTTGTTCCTGGGCGAAATATCCTGTTTCTGACCTTGGCTGCAATTTATGCCTACCAAGTGGGTGCTGAAACCGTGATCACCGGTGTCTGTGAGACTGATTTCTCAGGTTATCCGGATTGCCGAGATGAGTTTGTGAAGGCGCTCAATAAGGCATGTGTGCTTGGTATGGAACGAGATATTGAGTTCAAGACGCCTCTGATGTGGCTGAATAAAGCGCAAACATGGGCGTTGGCAGATAAAATCGGCCGTTTGGACTACGTACGCAACCACACGCTGACCTGCTATAACGGTGTGGTCGGGGATGGTTGTGGCGAATGTCCTTCCTGTAAATTGCGAGCGAAAGGGCTGGAGGAATATCTGGCTAATCCGGAAACAATACAGGATGAACTAGCTAGTAAATTAAGCTGATTTTTCTTGAATTTCGTTTTATAAGAAACCAGTGATCTGAATAAGGTCACTGGTTTCTGCTTTTTTAATCATTATGATTGGTTTTTTATCATCATCAGAGAGTTTTATATGCAGCAATTAAATGGTGAAATTGTTCAGCAAGTAAATGGATTGGTACAGGGCGAACCTGATTTAATTGCGAATCTGGCAAATGTCAGTGCTTTATTGAATGAGTATCTTACTGATATTAACTGGGTTGGCTTCTACATCATGCGTTCAGGGGAACTCGTGTTGGGGCCATTTCAGGGAAAACCAGCTTGCATCCGTATTCCTGTCGGAAAAGGTGTGTGCGGTACAGCCGTTGCCACTAAAACGACCCAACGTATTGATGATGTTCATGCTTTTCCGGGTCATATTGCCTGTGATGCTGCTAGTAACTCAGAATTGGTTGTACCTGTCGTCGTCAATGATCAGGTTGTTGCTGTGTTGGACATCGATAGCCCTTCTCTAAATCGTTTCTCTCCTTCTTTACAAGAGGAAATGGAAGCGGTTGTCAAAATTCTTGAATCATTAAATTGGTAAACAAGGCCGGTGAGAAACCGGCTTTATTTGATTCATTTCTCGACAGGATTAATACTTATTCCATGTGATGTGTTTGTAAGACGAGGAGAGAATGAAGACTCAAACGCTGATTCATAATTTCTCTCAAACCTTCGAACGAATAACTGCAATCCTGCCGACGTTATATTCAACCAACGACGATGAAGCAATCCATGAGCTTCGAATCAACGTTAGAACCCAACGCGTTTTGTTTTCATTATTTTCTGAAGATAAAGAAATTGTTAAGCAATTATCTGCGTTAAAAAAGATAGCCAAGTTGACGAATCCTATCCGAGATATAGATGTCGGAAGAGATCTGGCCACGACCTTGTTTGTTACAACGCATGAAGGGGTTTCGGTTATCGATGACTTACAAAATGCCAAAACAGATTTAAACCAGCAGTTACTTAGCACAATCAATATTCCTGATTTGATTCATCAGCAGTATCAGTTACGAAATCTTTGGGAAGATAATATGCAGGTGATCTCGTACAAGACATTGAAACAGCTTGCGAGAGATAAAGTTGATTGTTTTGAAAAGCAATTACAGATGATTTCGGAATTTGATTCTGACATAAGAACAATTGAGGAATGGCATCAGTGCAGGATTCTGGTAAAGAAGTTGCGATACAGTAGTGAAGGGTTCAACTGTCTGCTCACGAAAGCACAGAGCGATTATTTACCGATGCTTATCAAACTTCAAAAGCAGTTAGGTATATTCCATGATTATTGTGTATTTCGGGAGACCATCGAAAACTATAGTTCAATGCCAATATCGTGGCGTTATCACTTAGGACACTATGAAACACAGGCACTGAACAATGCAGCGAAGTTATTAGCGGATTTACAGAAGAGGCATTGATTTTCATCATCAAACAAAAAAGCCCCGCATTTCTGCGAATGATGGTGCCCAGACGCGGAATCGAACCACGGACACGGGGATTTTCAATCCCCTGCTCTACCGACTGAGCTATCTGGGCATGGTGCCGACTATCGGAATCGAACTGATGACCTACTGATTACAAGTCAGTTGCTCTACCTACTGAGCTAAGTCGGCTCAACGAGGGCGAATTATAAGGATATTCAGGTGGCTGTCTAGTGTTGTTTCCATGAAAAGTCTGTTTTTGGGTTTGTTTGCTGTTTTTTTAATCCTTTCAGCGGTAGAAGGTGATATCTCAGTCAATAGTTGTAAGAAATAGGAAAATTTAAGTGTTTTGCTGCGAGTGATCTGTAAGTGCGGGGAGGGTATGAATCATTTTCTGGGGGCTAAAAATACAAAACCCCGCGAGTGCGGGGTTTTCAAGATGGTGCCGACTATCGGAATCGAACTGATGACCTACTGATTACAAGTCAGTTGCTCTACCTACTGAGCTAAGTCGGCTTAATTGTTTGTATATCGCTTGATTGCTAGCGCCATACTAAAGATGGTGCCCAGACGCGGAATCGAACCACGGACACGGGGATTTTCAATCCCCTGCTCTACCGACTGAGCTATCTGGGCGACGGAGCGCATTAAATAAGGAATCGCTCTTCAAGTCAAACGAATTTGTGAAAAAATACGTTGAATGCTGATCAAGTGCTGATTTGATAATCAAACTGATCAAAGAAAAAACAAAAGCTTATTTCTCTGACGGTGGCACATAACCTTCGATCTGAACATCGCCATCTTCAAATAAATACTTTTCCATTTCCTTTTGGAGATAATCGCGATGCTCAGCATTCATCATGTTGAGTTTTTTCTCGTTAATGAGCATTGTTTGTTTTTTTTGCCACTCAGCCCAAGCTTCCTGACTGATGCTTTCAAAAATACGTTTTCCTAATTCTCCCGGAACCAGCTGAAAAGCCATTCCTGGTGCTTCTTTTTTCAGTCGTTGACAAAATACCATGCGGGTCATGTTGCTTCTCTGTAGTAAATGAGCGTTAGCGTTAGCTTATATCAAAGCTACGAAATGTTTTTCAACAAATTTACGGATAGGGGTTGGTAATCCAATCGTCCTCAATTGTTCTGCAGAAACAAATTGTTGATTTGCACTTGGAACAGCAGCCTGAGCTTGTTGCCAGACGTTGGCCTCTAATTTGAAATGGGTAAATGTGTGTTTAAACGTTCCTTTAAGCGGCAGTGAGACGTTCAAAGTTGAAGATGCAGGTTCGATTTGTGGTAAGCACCAGAGACTGCCCCAAATACCATCTTCAGCGCGTTTCTCTAATAACAAATAGCCATCTTTTTCAAACCAAAGGAATTCTCCCTGACGAACAGGCACTTCTTTCTTGACCTTTGGCGTCGGTAGGTCAGATGTTCGTTTGGTATGGAACGCATTACAACCTTCTATGAGTGGGCAATCAATGCATTGCGGATTCAGTGGCTTACAAACTGTGGCGCCTAAATCCAACAACCCTTGAGCAAAAGTCCTGTTTTGTCGTCGGGGCGTATATTGTTCTGCGAGCTCCCAGAGTCGTTTATCAACCTGGCTTGTGCCCGGAACACCCTCAATGCCAAAGAAACGACAGAATAAGCGTTTCACGTTGCCATCGACAATTGGGCCATAAGTGTCAAAAGCAAAAGAGGCGATGGCTCCTGCTGTATAGCGTCCAACACCGGGGATAGCTAATAACCCATCTACAGCATTAGGGAATTCACCTTGATATTCAGATTGGAGGAATTGCGCAGCTTTTCTTAAGTTTCTCGCTCTGGAGTAATAGCCCAACCCTTGCCAGTAATGCATCACCTCATCTTCACTTGCATCTGCGAGCGCTTGAATCGAGGAAAAACGTTCCATCCAACGTTCAAAATATGGGATGACAGTTGTGACCTGCGTTTGTTGCAGCATGATCTCCGAAACCAGTACCCGATATGGGCTCGGATTTTCCTGCCATGGCAAGTCATGGCGACCGTGCGAAAGCTGCCAATGGATCAGTTTTTCCTGAAAAAGTTCAGGAACAAAGGGCTTTGGTGTCATATGTGAATAAATGAAGAACGAAATATAATCGCTGGGATCGTGGCATAGTCATGAAAGGGTGTAAACGCCATAAATCGTATGGGTATATAGATTGAGCGTCGCTTTCTAATCTCTGGATAATGCCTTCGCCTTATTTATTGTATAGAGAGACACCATGAGCGAGCAGATTGATCACGATATCAACCAGGAAACCACAGAAGACGGTAAATTCATGCGCCGCATTCGTAGTTTTGTGCGTCGCGAAGGTCGTCTGACGAAAGGGCAAGAGCGTGCTTTGACTGAGCTCTGGCCAGTCATGGGCGTTGAATATAAAGCAGAGATGCTTGATTTGAATGTGCTCTTTGGCCGTTCAGCGCCAGTTGTGCTGGAAATTGGTTTCGGTATGGGCAAATCACTGGTTGAGATGGCTGCAGCCGCGCCAGAAAAGAATTTCATTGGTATTGAAGTACATCGTCCGGGTGTTGGTGCTTGTCTGGCATCTGCACAGGAAGCTGGGCTCACGAATCTGCGTTTATTCTGTCATGATGCTGTCGAAGTTCTGGAGCAGATGATCCCGGATCAAAGCATCGATACTTTACAGCTTTTCTTCCCGGATCCATGGCATAAGGCTCGTCATCACAAACGTCGTATCGTGCAGCCAAAATTTGTGCAAATGCTGCGTCCAAAGCTGAAAATCGGTGGTATTTTCCACATGGCAACAGACTGGGAAAATTACGCAGAACATATGCTGGAAGTGATGAATGCAGCTGAAGGTTTCGAGAATACGGTGAAAGAGGGCAATTATGCACCACGTCCGGATTATCGCCCGCTGACCAAGTTTGAACAGCGCGGCCATCGGTTAGGACATGGTGTATGGGATTTATTGTTTGCCCGTAAGGCGTAAGTAATTCGATTCACAGAAAGGCTTGTTTGAAACAAGCCTTTTTTGTTTATTCACTATCGGCCATCAGCATGGTGAGTAAACTGTTCAGATAGCGATGACCCAATTCCGTTACTTCCCAAAATGATTCTGTTTCAGTCAGTAGACCTTTCTCAAAAGCGGTTGCCAGCATCGGGGCAACTGATTCAGGACTTAGCCCGGTCCGTTCGGTAAATTCTTGTTTCGGGATGGGGGAAAACAAACGCATCCGGTTCATGAAGTACTCAAAAGGTCTGTCTTCAGCTTCGACATCCCAACATTGATCGAGAAATACGCGCTCTTGATCCAGATAACCTTTCGGGTGTTTCACTTTTGCAGTGCGGATGATCCGGTTTGCTTCCGGTAAGGTGATTTTCCCATGTGCGCCACAGCCGATGCCCAGATAATCACCAAAATGCCAATAATTGAGATTATGTCTGCATTCAAACCCAGGTTTCGCATAGGCTGAAATTTCGTACTGACGGTAACCGGCTGCTGTCAGTCGCTGATGCCCTTGTTCTTGTATATCCCACAAAATATCGTCTTCTGGTAATACCGGCGGGCGTGAACCAAAGGCTGTGTTGGGTTCAATGGTGAGCTGATACCAAGATAAATGGGGTGGATTCAGACTGATTGCCTGTTCTAAATCATAAAGAGCATCGTTTACAGATTGTTCTGGTAGACCGTGCATCAAATCGATATTGAAACTACGTAAGCCGGCATGTTGCGCCTGTAAACCAGCATTCCGGGCTTGTTCCGGATCATGAATACGGCCCAGTTTAGCTAGTTTTTGTGGTTGAAAGCTTTGTACACCGATGCTGATTCGGTTTACACCGGCTTGCTGATAAGCAGAAAATCGTCCGGCTTCAACAGTGCCTGGATTGGCTTCCATCGTAATTTCGATATCGTCTGCAAACGGGATCTGTTGCTGGACGCCATCCAGCAGTGATCGGATGGCCTCTGCCGAGAACAAACTTGGCGTACCCCCACCAATGAAAATGCTCTGTAAGACGCGACCCTGAATATAGTTGGCATCTTGCTGTAAATCGGCCAGAAGTGCCTGCACATAGTCAGACTCCGGAATGCTCTGCTTTAATGCATGGGAGTTAAAATCACAATACGGGCATTTCTGAACGCACCATGGAATATGAATATAAAGGCTCAGTGGTGGTAGCTGTAACATGTTTACTCTTTTAAGGCTTTTGCTAACTGTGCCAGCGCTTGACCGCGATGACTCAGATGATTTTTAACAACTGGTTCCAGTTCTGCAGCGGTACAATTTTTTTCTGGCAGGAAGAAAATTGGATCGTAGCCGAAGCCGTTTTCGCCTGCTGGTTCGGTTGTGATCTGGCCTTCCCAGCTAGCCTGACAAATAATCGGAGTCGGATCATCCGCATGACGCATATACACCAGAACACACCAATAACGGGCCGAACGTAAAATTTTCGGTACACCGTTCATTTCATCCAGCAGTTTTTCCAGGTTATCCTGATCAGAGGCGTCTTCGCCTGCATAACGTGCTGAATACACGCCAGGACGACCGAGGAGTGCATCGACTTCAATGCCTGAGTCATCGGCAATCGCGGGTAGCCCAGTTATGCGGGCTGCATGGCGAGCTTTGATAATTGCATTTTCAACAAAAGTTGTGCCGGTTTCCGGTACGCTGCCAACATTGAATTCGCTTTGCGGGACAACCTGATAGTTCTGGTTTTCCAATAACGCGTTCAGTTCTTCCACTTTCTTTTTGTTGCCAGTGGCCAGCACAATTTTATCCATTTTCAGGCTCCATGATGAAAACGGCAACATCATAACGTTGTCGGGTAGGGGATACCACATTGTAAGAAGAATTAGATCAGGCTGGCGCCTGATCCAGAATGGCAGGACGGCTTTTTGGTGATTCAATCATGACCGTTTTGTGTCGTCCTAGTTCACCTTTGATGATGGTGATCTGACTTTTGGCGACTTTAAATTGTTTGGATAAAAACTTAATAAGGTGAGCATTCGCCTGACCATCGACCGGTGGTGCAGTAATTGCGATTTTGAGTTCGCCATCATGCCAGCCTTGGATCTGATCCCGGCTGGCTTTCGGCTGGATGTAAACATCCAGCCTTAGCGTATTACCCTCTTCATGGAGCGCAGCCATTAAAGCTGGTTCCACAGTGGACCAATCAAGTCCAGCATCAAGAGGTTTAAGCCCTGCAAAATAAAAAATAGAACCAGTACAGACAGATCGAGACCGCCTAAAGAAGGCAGAAAGCGACGGATCGGTGTCAACATCGGCTCGGTCAGTTGATAAAGCACATATTCAACCGAACTACGTCCCTGACTGACCCAGCTCAGAATCGCTCTGACAATCAATACCCAGAACAGTAATGAACCGGCTTGTTTCAGCACGACCAGGAAGCTGATTAATAAGAGTACACTGACAGGAAGATTGACAAAGCCCATCCACATGAAAATCAGGAATTTCAGAACTGAGACAACATATGCCAGAAGTAGTGAAGCAAAATCAATTCCTCTGAATCCTGGTATGATCCGGCGCAATGGTGTTAGAACCGGATGGGTGAGCTTTACGACAAACTGACTGAGTGGGTTGTAAAAGTCGGCGCGAACCCATTGCAGCCAAAAACGCATCAAGACAACCAT
>QKFI01000314.1 GCA_003251455.1 Tolumonas sp. | reverse complement strand
CTAAATCCAAGCGTTATAATGCGATGACAAGCTTTCAAATAATAAACATAGACTCAAACTGCACAATCATCCGCTATCTTGAAGAAAATTTCAGTCAATACAACAATAAAGCGTCAATGTGTTAAAAAATTGTAGCGAAAATGAAGGGCGAAAAATGAGAATTAGCTCTCTTTATCTGGTTCGTCATCCTGACGCGCGCGCGATTCTGTCACAAAAGTAGCGAGGATAATTTGTTTCGTATCAAAGCTTTGCTATGAGTGATGCGGAACTGGGCAATAAAAGGAGTGGCATATGAATACATATGCCACGGATAAGATGGGTTAGGCGGAAGGTGTGTCTTCAGACGGTTGATTGATCATGCCGAAGTTTTCACCCATGCGAGTAGGGGTTGCAGGGGAAAGTGATTCGTTGAAAGTCATCATGCCTGGTGCGAATAAGCAAACGACGGTACTACCTAATTTAAAGAGCCCCATCTCTTCACCTTTTTTCAATGTGATCGGGGTGTTGCCGTGAAAATCCCAACGCTTGATGGCTTTTCCTGCTGGTGGCGTTACTGTTCCACTCCAAACCGTTTCAATGCTGGCAACAATCGTCGCACCGACCAACACCAATGCCATTGGCCCATAAGGTGTTTTAAAGATACAAGCCACACGTTCATTTCTGGCGAACAAATTTGGAACATTCTGCGCTGTAAGCGGGTTTACGGAAAACAGGTCCCCAGGAATATAAACCATGCTTTGTAGTTCGCCATCCAGTGGCATATGGATTCGGTGATAATCACGCGGTGACAAATAAATGGTTGCAAACTTACCATCCTGAAATTGATCAGATAAGTCTTTATCTCCACCTAATAATTCCCGGGCGCTGAAATCATGTCGTTTGGCTTGGATGATTCGGCCATATTGAATATCACCCAGCTGACTGACTGCGCCATCTACCGGAAGTGCAACGGCTGTTTCAGCATCCACAACCGGCCGCAAACCGTCTTTCAGTGTACGAGTGAAAAACGCATTGAATGTTTTGTAGGCGGCTGGATCTTCAATTACAGCCTCTGACATATCAACATTAAAGCGCTTAATGAAAGCTTTGATAATAAATGTGGTTAATGCACCAGCTTCTGCTGCAGCCAGATAACCCACTAAGCGAGAGACGGCATGTTTGGGCAATAAATATTGGGCTGCTATTTTCAGCATATCCAGCAATTTCATGAGAACCCTCAAGTATTAGTCCGTAAAATGGAAGGCGCGAATTCTACGCCAGTTCACTGACAGAGTGGAAATTATTCTCGACTGACGTGACGTGTATTACGCGCATCCTGCATTGACTCTAGGATGCGGTGGTAATTTTCATATCGGGATTTAGCAATTTCACCTTTCTCGACTGCTTCCCGAATCAGACAGCCAGGATCACTACCGTGTTTGCAATCGCGGAATTTGCATCCACCCAGATAATTTCTGAACTCTTTGAAACACCACGTCACACGTTCATTTTCCAGATGCCATAAGGCAAACTCACGAACGCCGGGGGAGTCAATCAAAGTACCGCCATTTGGGAAGCGATATAAGCGAGATGCGGTTGTTGTATGCTGGCCTAACCCCGAATTTTCAGAAATATCGCCAGTTAAAGCCTCTGCGGTTGGGTGAAGTGCATTGATCAGTGTCGATTTACCAACGCCTGACTGACCGACGAAAACATTCACCTTATCTTTCAGATATTCTTGTAGCTGATTGATGCCTTCACCGGTTTTACAACTGACACCAAGTACGCGATATCCCAGCGCCCGATAAATATCGAGTTGGTTTTCCAGTAAACTTCTGGATGCGTCATCGAGCAGGTCTATTTTGTTGAGAAGCAGCAATGGTTCAATTTCAACGTGTTCTGCAGCAACAAGATAACGATCAACAATATTGGTAGAAAATTCAGGTAATACTGAAGATACAATCACAATCTGATCGATATTGGCGGCAACAGGTTTGATTCCGTCATAAAAGTCAGGGCGACTTAAAACAGAATGGCGAGGATGAACCGCCTCAACAACACCACTGATCCCATGAAGTGCATCATTTCCTGCTCGCCATACCACGCGATCGCCTGTCACAACACTTTCGATGGTTCGGCGCAGATTGCAGCGGTGGATCTGACCTTGTTCGTCTTCGATGTCGGCATGTTTACCAAACCGACTAATCACCAGACCTTCCTGTGCCGGGCCTAATAAGCTGTCATCAATGTCTTTTTGCGGTTTTTCAAGACGACGCTGAAGGTTTGCATCCACACGCCGTTTTTGTCCATGACTGAGTTTCGGTCGTTTCGCCACAGTGTTAATTTCGCATTCGTTATATAAAGTGTCTATGATACACCTGATTATAGATTTTCCCGATAATAAGGATAAGCAATGAGCCAAAATGAACAGAATTTGATCTGGGTTGATATGGAAATGACCGGACTGGAGCCTGAAACCGATCGGATTCTGGAAATTGCGATGATTGTGACAGACAAAGATCTGAATGTATTAGCGGAAGGTCCGGTGATTGCCGTACATCAGTCTGACGAAACTCTCGCAGGAATGGATGACTGGAATCAGCGCACACATGGTCAATCTGGTTTGATCGATCGTGTAAAAACCAGTGAATACGATGAAGCAAAAGCAGTCGCAGAATGTCTGGCTTTTATGCGTGAATGGGTGCCTGAACGTCAATCACCAATGTGCGGGAACAGTATCGGCCAAGATCGTCGTTTCATGGTGAAATACATGCCGGAACTGGAGCGTTATTTCCATTACCGCAATATTGATGTCAGTACTGTCAAAGAGTTGGTTCGTCGCTGGAAGCCAGAAGTTATGGACGAATTTACAAAAGCGGGTACACATCAGGCGCTCGATGATATTCGTGAATCTATTGCCGAAATGCAGTTTTACCGTGAGCGTGTGTTTACGATTTAAGCTTGCTGATCGCAAAATGTCCATTTAATCACGCAGTTTGAAAAAGGGCTTGCATTTAAAGGACCCATCCCTATAATGCCAGCCCTGTGCAGAGCACTGATTGCGGGAATAGCTCAGTTGGTAGAGCATAACCTTGCCAAGGTTAGGGTCGCGAGTTCGAGTCTCGTTTCCCGCTCCAAATCATCTCTTCACAAATTGCGACGCGGGAATAGCTCAGTTGGTAGAGCATAACCTTGCCAAGGTTAGGGTCGCGAGTTCGAGTCTCGTTTCCCGCTCCAATTCAAAATTTGATTGATTCAGACATTGTGCGGGAATAGCTCAGTTGGTAGAGCATAACCTTGCCAAGGTTAGGGTCGAGTCTCGTTTCCCGCTCCAATCTCCGAATCAATATCATGCGACGCGGGAATAGCTCAGTTGGTAGAGCATAACCTTGCCAAGGTTAGGGTCGCGAGTTCGAGTCTCGTTTCCCGCTCCAATCTCTTATATAATCATTGTCGAAATTCAATAACAATAAATTGCTTAGGATTCGAGCACAATGATTAGTAATCTTTCTAATATTTCTACACCTTCATCCCCCAAAAAAGCAGTGTCAGTCATCGTGACTATCTTGATTCTGTTTTTTATCTTGATGGGTTCTTATTTTACTGTGGACCAAGGGGAAAGAGGAATTGTTCTCCGGTTTGGTGCATTTCAGCGAATTGCCGAGCCTGGTTTAAACTTCAAACTACCATTTTTTGAAAGCGTACATACAATTAGCCTGCAAACGCAAGTTTCTCATTTCAAATTGGCTGCTTATTCTCGAGATCAACAACCTGCGGAACTTGCGGTTTCAGTGAACTGGCATGCGCAGGCACCGGAGCTGGAAAAAATCTATGCAGAATTTGGTGGCTTAACCAATCTGGAAGCTCGAATCATTCAGCCACGTTTACCACAGGCGGTGAAGACTGTTTTCGGCAGCTATGCTGCACAGAATTCCATTCAGAACCGTGCAAAATTAAATACAGATATCCTGAATGAAGTGAGTGCAGCCTTAAAAGGTCCAATTGTCATCGAAGGCGTACAGTTAGAGAATATTGATTTTTCTCATGCGTATGAACAATCAGTCGAACAGCGAATGCTGGCTGAAGTTGAAGTTGCGAAACTGCAGCAAAATGCCTTACGTGAGAAAGTTCAGGCTGAAATCACGATTACTCGAGCGAAAGCAGCGGCAGAAAGTGTGAAAGCTCAGGCAGAAGCGGAAGCGGCAGCTACGCGTCTGAAAGGGGAAGCAGAAGCATCTGCGATTCGGGCAAAAGGTGATGCATTGCGTCAGAATCCGAGTTTGGTCGAACTGATCAAAGCTGAAC
The DNA here is from genome assembly GCA_003251455.1 of Tolumonas sp. Classification (GTDB taxonomy): domain Bacteria; phylum Pseudomonadota; class Gammaproteobacteria; order Enterobacterales; family Aeromonadaceae; genus Tolumonas. The sequence goes on along the minus strand of QKFI01000314.1, from coordinate 2,255 downwards.
GTTGGAATGGTGAATTACCGCAAACCATGCTGCCGAATACAACGATTCCGTTTCTTGATGTGAAAACAAACAAATCAGCAGATTAGTTGAATAACAGCCTCTGAATTCAGAGGCTGTTTTGTTTTTGCCATGCATACATGGCTGCCCCGATTAAACCTGCTTGGTTTAAATTATTTGCGGCATAGATGGTCGCTTGCGTAGAAAGATAAGATTGATATTCAACGAGATGTTCTGCAACACCTCCACCCAGAATGATTTGATCCGGATGCAGAATAAATTCGAGATGAAGCAGATATTCATTTAAACGCTCGCCCCAAGCTTGCCAGCTCAGTTGCTCCTGAATTCGAGTCGATTCTGCACAATAACGCTCGGCAATAGATCCCTGAAATTTGGCGTGTCCCAGTTCTGTATTTGGCCACAACTGTTGATTGATAAAGAGTGCAGAGCCAATCCCGGTACCAAGTGTGAGCAATAAGGTCATGCCTGATAACCGTTTCCCAACACCAAAAGCCATTTCGGCCACACCAGCGGCATCTGCATCGTTCACGATATAACAGGGGCAGCCGGTTGCATTACTAAACAATTGCTGCGCATTTACCTGTATCCAGGATGGATCGATATTACTGGCCGTAAAGACAATGCCATTTTGTACCGTTGCAGGAAAACCACAACCAATCACGCCTTGCCAGTTTAAGTCTGTGACAATGGTATTTAAGGTTGCAGCAATCGCTTGTGGCGTGGCTGGTTTTGGCGTCAGAACCCGATGAAATTCAGAGAGAAGCAAACCTGTTTCTGGATCAACAATCGCAGCTTTAATGGCTGTGCCGCCAATATCAATACCGAGGATTGGTTGTTTATGCATGATCTGGCATTCCTTTCTGAATACAACGAATTAATCGGGCATGTTTATTATTTAAGGCTGTTTTATTCAGTTGCAACTGCCGTAAAGCCCAATCAATATGTTCTCTGACTAATTCGCTTGTGTGTTCCCTGCGTTGTTGCAGTGCCTGAATTATTTCTGGTGAAGCAGGGCTGTTACCCAGTGCGACAGCAATATTACGTTGCCATTTTTCAAATCCAATCCGACGAATTGCACTGCCTTCGGTATTTTTCAGGAAGGTTGCTTCATCCCATTGCCATAAAGTAATTAAGTCGGGTGATTGCAAAAAGGATCTTGCTGCAAAATCAGATTCCTTGGAATGGATGGCATAACGATTCCACGGGCAAATTAACTGACAGTCATCACAACCATAAATTCTGTTACCGATTAATGGACGAAATTCTTCCGGAATCGCGCCATCGAGTTCAATGGTGAGATAAGAAATGCAACGTCTGGCATCCAATTGATAAGGGGCGATGATGGCATTTGTCGGGCAAATTTGTATGCAAGCGGAACAATTTCCACATGCGGGTTCGACGGGCTTATCCGCAGGTAAAGGCAAATCAATCAGCAGCTCGCCCAGAAAGAAAAACGAGCCTACTTCTTTATTTAGTAACAAGGTATGTTTTCCGGTCCAGCCTAATCCGGCTTTATCTGCAAGTGGCCGCTCCATAATGGGTGCCGAATCCACGAAAGGACGAAACGCTAATGAACTGACTTGTTCGCTGATCCGTTCACCGAGTTTTTTCAATCGTTGCCGTAACACTTTATGATAGTCGCGTCCAAGCGCGTAACGACTGATATAACCTTTTTCTGGATCCTCAAGCACTTTGGCGATTTGAGCCATGGGAGGTAAGTAATTCATACTGACTGAGATAATGGCACGGGTACCGGGTTGTAATTCTGCTGGTTTGGCACGCATCAGGCCATAACGTGCCATATATTCCATTTCACCGTGAAATCCTTCAGCTAACCATGCTTCCAGCGCGGATTCTTCATGACTTAAGTTGCAGTCTGTGATCCCGACCCGATCAAAACCTAGCTCTTGTCCCCATAGCTTGATATCTTCAGATAAACGCTGCAGATTGAGTGTGGTCGTCATGAATAAAAATGGTCCGGTAGTCATTAACGTTCGCGACAGTTTACCACAGCCAGGATGGCGTACCGAGCAGGTCCGTCAACTTGAACTGAAGCTGATTGCGAAAAGACATATCACGCTATATCAATTAATGGTGGAAGCAGGTGAAGCTGTTTTTCATGCCATCCAGTCTCTTTTTTCCGAAAGTAAGCATATCTGGGTTCTGTGCGGTAAAGGCAATAATGGTGGCGATGGTTATGTGGTCGCTCGATTAGCAAAATTAGCTGGCTTTAAAGT
>QKFI01000257.1 GCA_003251455.1 Tolumonas sp. | reverse complement strand
AAATGGTAATCCAAGAAAAACATCACAGCTTCTCTGATAGAGCTGGCATGATAGTTTTCCATTTGCAACATAGAACTGGAAAAACGCATGGCAAGGAGCTAATGCCATTTTATCTAACTCGCCAACATTCCAGGCAGATACGATGATCCGGCGAGAATCCGGATTATGTTTCAGATCGGAAACAGCCCGAGAAATTTGATCGATGGTCTCACCATCTGCACTCGGCCATGACCGCCATTGCTTGCCATAGACAGGACCAAGATCACCATTCTCATCGGCCCATTCGTCCCATATTGTGACTTTATTTTCCTGTAAATACTGGATATTGGTATCACCTTTCAGGAACCAAAGTAACTCATGAATGATGGAACGTAAGTGACATTTCTTTGTCGTTACTAACGGAAACCCTTTTTGCAGGTCGAATCGCATCTGGTGACCAAAAATAGACAATGTGCCGGTTCCTGTACGGTCACTTTTTGGGGTTCCTTCCCGCAGAATAAGATCCATTAAGGCTAGATAATTTTGCATAACAACTCCGATGAAAGCACGCTGGAAGAATCAGTTGCTTTCAGTTTTTTTTCTGATGAAACTCTGAAGTCCGCGCCGTTCGAGATAACTCGTAAAGACTTGTCTTATCGGTGAAGAATCCGTTGACTTCATGGTATCTGCAAGCAACGGTTGCAAATCTTTTACATTCACGCGTCTTAATAAATATTTTATTTTCGCAATACTGTTCAGGTTCATACTGAATCGGCGATAACCCATCGCCAGCAAGATCAATACACCAACAGGGTCGCCAGCCAGTTCACCACAAACAGAGACAGGTTTTGCATATTCATCTGCCATTTGAATAATTTGTTGTAATGCTCTTAATACTGCAGGATGTAACCCATCATACATCTCGGCAACTCGTGCATTATTGCGATCCACAGCAAGCAGATACTGGGTCAAATCATTCGTTCCGACCGACCAAAAGTCTACCAGTGGCGCAATATCCGGTAACATATAAATCGCCGCAGGAACTTCTATCATGACGCCCAGATTTGGATAACGAATCGAACTGCCTTTTACTTTCAGCTCTTCCGAAATCTCCATCCACGCCTGATCCAACAAACGTTTGGCTGACTGAACTTCATTTACGCTGGAAATCATCGGCAGCATGATCGCAAGATTATCATATGATTCACTTGCTCGAAGCATCGCTTTTAACTGAGCAAGAAATAACTCAGGATGGTCTAATGTTATTCTGATGCCTCGCCACCCCAAAAATGGGTTTTCTTCAATAATAGGAAAATATGGAAGTGGCTTATCCCCACCAATATCAAGCGTTCGCATGCATACTTGGCGTCCGCTGTATTGGGATAAAATTGTTTTATAACGACTTGCCTGTTCCTGTTCTGAGGGGAAACTATCATGCAACATGAATGGAATTTCTGTGCGATATAAACCAACACCATCCGACACATCCATTAACGCTGAATCCACATCCAGACTCAAACCTGCATTTAATAAAACAGAAACAGAGCATCCATCCTCAGTTTGAGAAGGCAATGCAGCCTCTTCAGCCACTAACTCATCGAATGCTTTTGCCTGCAATATAAGCTGTTCATATTCGGCAAGAACAGCAGCCCCAGGTTGGATAATGACATCGCCATTTGAACCATCAATAATGAGTTGTTGGCCATCTAACTCCGTCAAAGGAAGCTCTAATCCCATTACAGCTGGCACACCAAGTGTTCTTGCTAAAATTGCAGCATGTGAATTCACTGCACCTCGGATAGACACGACACCGGCTAGATATTCTTTCGGAACCTCGGCTAATAAAGTAGCAGTAACTTCTTCTGCCAACAAAATAACAGGTGTTGAAAAATCAAATTGATCCATATGATTATGCGCTAATGCACTTAATAAGCGTTGTGCAACATCTCGAATATCTAATGCACGCTCACGCAAATACGGATCATTCATTTGAGAAAATTGAGCAATCAACCGCTCACTGACCTGACGAACAGCAGATGATGCGTTCCATTTCTGCTCGACGATTTCCTGTTCAATTTGATAAATGAAATTTGGATCAGATAACAAGTGCTGATAAATATCAAAGATAGACTGAGAATCAACTTTGACGGCATCCTGAAACCGCATTGCCAAGCTATCTAAATCCATCTGTACCTGTAGAACAGCTTGATTCAGTAATTCCAGTTGCAATTCAGGCTCAGCACTGTGTTTCAGATTAACCTGAGATAACTCCATTTGCGGTTGCCATACCCAAGCATTCGCAATAGCCATGCCGTTTGAAACCCCAACCCCATGGATTATGCGATGTGTATTGGATGGCGCAGAAATCAGACCTTTTAACTCGGCATGAGCAATTCTCACCGCAAGTTGTGCCGCTAAAGTGACAAGAAAGGACTCATCCAATTCATTAAATTGTCGCGATAATGTTTGTTGAACTACCAATACACCTAACACATTTCGCTGGTGCATAATGGGTACGCCCAAAAAGGTCTTGAATTCATCCTCGCCTACTTCAGGAAGATATTTAAAGCTAGGATGAGATGGAGCATTCGCTAAATTGATTAATTCTTCTTTTCTACCGACAAGTCCAACTAATCCTTCATTAAAAGGTAACGTTGCTTTGCCTACCGCATCCAGAGAAAGACCATCACTCGCAACTAAACGATAGCGTTGTCGTTGAGCCTCCGAAAGATATACCGAACAACAATCAACATGCATTGCACCGCGGATTTGTTTAACCAGTGTCAACATCGCATCTGCTAATGATGGCGCTGAAGTGACATTTTCCACGATTTGCCGCAATGTTGTGAGCACAATATATCTCCTTTTTACCGCTTGTAACTGGCACCCTTTCTACGCGGCAGCTCTTTTTTTATGTTAACTGGAATAGCCGGCATAGCGATGGTTGCAAACTCTTTCATTACGCGTCGATAGACTTCACGTTTAAACGAGACGACCTGACGTACAGGATACCAATAACTAACCCAACGCCAATCATCAAATTCTGGTTGTCCATGACAACCAAACTGGATACTTTTTTCTTTTGCAGAATCCAAACGTAACAAAAACCATTTTTGTTTTTGCCCGATACATACTGGTTTGCTTTCCCAACGAATCAACCGTTTTGGTAAACGATATTTCAGCCAGTTCCGAGTTGTAGCAAGAATCGTTACATCATCCTGCTTCAAACCAATTTCTTCATATAATTCACGGAACATAGCTTGTTCGGCTGTTTCACCGTCATCAACACCCCCTTGTGGAAACTGCCAAGAGTGTTGTCCATAGCGACGAGCCCATCACTTGACCATTGCGATTGCAGATCACAATACCTACATTCGGGCGGAAACCATCGCCATCAATCACGCAATCACCTGCATGTAAGAACTTGAACTAAACCGATTCTTTCATAATAACGATGAATCAGCAAACGAACATGCATAGTCTGAGAGGCAAAGCGAATTAAGTTAAGAAATGCCATTCTCTAAAAACGACGATAGACTTAATAATAGACAAACAATAAAAGCTGAAACACAAAGAAATGTACTCCTCTCCCGAAGAACTGCTTGTGGCAACTCACCGTTTAGCCGGTTTATCACTTGCTGAATTAGCGCACCAACTAAATATTGCCGTACCAGAAAATTTACGTAGAGAAAAAGGTTGGATAGGCCAACTACTCGAGTTGGCGTTGGGTGCAACCGCCGGAAGTAAACCGCTTCAGGATTTCCCAGAAATTGGTGTAGAAATGAAAACATTGCCAATTACTTCTGAAGGTATTCCCCTTGAAAGTACTTTTGTCTGTACAGCGCCGTTGTTGAATCAAACATCTGTGAATTGGCATACCTGTAATGTAAAAAATAAATTATCACTGGTTTTATGGATCCCGATTATCGGGAACAGAACGACCAGTGTGGGTGATAAAATTATTGGTTATGGATTGTTATGGCAACCCTCAGTACAAGAAGAAAGGATTCTTCAACAGGACTGGGAAGAGATAATGGAACTCATTAGTCTCGGCAAAATAGAATCTATTAGCGCTCGGACAGGTGAGGCATTACAACTCAGACCCAAAGCTGCGAGTGGAAGCAGCCTGACAACCGCGATCGGGCAAGATGGAACATTAATATCAACAAGGCCTCGTGGTTTTTATTTAAGGACCAGTTTTACTGCCAGATTAATCCAAAAACACTTCCATTTGTGAGGACAATCTCGTTATTCATGATACTAAATGAGAAATCATAGACTTAAATAAAAGATAATGACTAACAATAGTGCTGGTTATTTTTTGTCATATTCTTTATAACAAGATAGTGTGATGATTTACGATAAAGACTCAAGGAGTTGACATGGCTGTTACTAAGAAATTTTTGAAAACAAAACCTGAAGTGCAGGTAACATTCGAAATTGAAGCTAGCGCGGCAGGAGATGCCTCTAAGGTCTATGTACTAGGTGACTTTGCGGAATGGGAACCTGTTGAGCTAAAAAAACTCAAAAGTGGAACATTTAAAACAACGCTAAAATTACCAACGGATAAACAAGATGCTTATCAATTCTGTTATCGATATGTGATGTCAGATGGCGCAGAAAATTTTGCAACTGATGCTGATGCTGATGGCTTATGCACTAATCCATTTGGTGGAGAAAACTCGATTTTGAGTGTTATTCCCGCATAATCATATCGTTTATAAAAAAAAAAGCCTACCGAAGTAGGCTTTTTTATTTTCTTAGTTAATTTACCAGACAGATTGCGCAGATAGTACAGTTTAGCGCGACGAACATCACCACGACGTTTCAGTTCAACGCTTGCAATCAGAGGGCTATGAGTCTGGAATACACGTTCCACACCTTCGCCGTTAGAAATCTTACGAACAGTGAAAGAAGAATGCAGACCACGGTTACGCTTAGCGATAACCACGCCTTCGAACGCCTGCAGACGCTCTTTACCACCTTCGATAACACGAACTTGTACACGAACAGTGTCACCCTGTGCAAACGCAGGGATATCGTTACGTAACTGTTCCTGTTCCAGCTGTTTAATAATATTGCTCATCTATTTTCCCTACCTAGGATAAACTGATAACTCTACTGCTGCTCAGGTTGGTCTTCCTGAACATACTCGGCAAGCAACTTTGCTTGCTCGTCAGTCAGAGCTAGGTTGTTAAGTAGTTCCGGTCTTCTTTTCCAAGTCCGTCCCAATGACTGCTTCAAGCGCCAGCGACGAATATGCTCATGATTTCCACTTAATAACACCTCAGGTACATTTTTCCCGTCCAAAACCTCCGGACGTGTATAGTGCGGACAATCTAACAATCCATCGACAAAAGAATCTTGTTCAGCACTCGCCATATCGCCTAGAACACCAGGCACTAAACGAGAAACGGCGTCAATTAATGTCATCGCAGGCAATTCACCGCCGCTCAGAACGTAATCACCAATTGACCACTCTTCGTCGACATCTGACTCAATCACACGCTCATCGATGCCTTCATATCGTCCAGCAACTAAAATCAGCTTATGATTTTGTGCAAGTTCTTGCACGCCAGTTTGTGTTAGTTTCCGTCCCTGAGGTGATAAGTAAATCACTTTCACATCATCACCCGCTGCCTTCTTCGCAGCATGGATCGCATCACGCAGAGGCTGTACCATCATCAGCATGCCCGGACCACCGCCATACGGGCGATCGTCGACGGTACGATGCCTATCGAAAGTAAAATCCCGTGGATTCCAACACTGAATGTTTAATAACCCACGTTTTACTGCGCGACCTGTTACACCAAAATCCGTAATAGAACGGAACATATCGGGAAACAGGGTTATCACCCCTATCCACATTGCATCACGCCTCTATTCGAACTCTAATGCTAGAAACCGGGATCCCAATCGACTTCAATCAGACGAGCAGGAAGATTAATATTTGTAATCACTTGCTCATCAATGAAAGGAATCAAACGTTCTTTCATACCAAAAGCATCATTTGCATTAGCTTTAACAACTAACACATCATTAGATCCTGTTTCCATTAATTCTGTCACAGTACCTAATTGATAGCCTTTGGTTGTTACTACTGTGCAACCAATAAGATCACGCCAGTAGAATTCACCTTGCGGTAATTCTGGTAAAATTTCAGACTGGACTGCAATATCAAAACCCGTTAACGCTTGCGCATCTTCTCGGCTATCGACACCATCCAACTTACAAATTAAACCATTATTGTGACGTTTCCAGCTGTTAAGCCGAACTTCACGCCACAGCCCCTTTTGCTGGATAAACCAAGGGGTATAGCCGAAAATACTTTCAGGATCTTCGGTGAAAGAGTTAACTTTCAGCCACCCCTTAATGCCATACACTGCACCAAGGCGACCGACGACAATTACATTATCCACGTTCACTCAACACCTACCAGAATGCATTAAGCCGCTTTAGCAGCGTCTTTAACCAGCTTAGCTACGCGATCAGACATTGAAGCCCCCTGACCAACCCAGTGCTGAATACGCGCCAGGTCCAGGTTAATTTTCTCAGCCTGGCCAGCAGCCAGTGGGTTAAAGAAACCGACACGCTCAATAAAGCGACCATCGCGTGCAAAGCGAGAATCGGCAACTACCACTTGGTAGAAAGGACGCTTTTTCGCGCCGCCACGTTGTAAACGAATGGTTACCATATCGTCCTCATTAACTTTGATTGAACAAGGCTCCCAAAACAGAATGGAAACCCCAGCTTAAAATAAGCCGCGCAATTTTACTTAGATCCCCATGAAAAGCAACCCAAGAGCGCAACCAATCGTAATTTTAACATGAAAAAAGATGTGTATTTTGGAAATTAGGAAGTAAATGATAGAAAGCAAAAAACCCAGCGCATGCTGGGTTTTTTATCGGCTTGAAGCCACATCTAATTTAAAAGCCTGGCAGTGTCCTACTCTCACATGGCGAATGCCACACTACCATCGGCGCTACAGCGTTTCACTTCTGTGTTCGGAATGGATACAGGTGGTTCCACCGCGCTATCGCCGCCAGGCATATTCGGTTCA
>QKFI01000242.1 GCA_003251455.1 Tolumonas sp. | reverse complement strand
AAGATAGACATCTGCCAGAAAATGGAGTTTCTGTTCGCTCTTTTTCATGGTGACGCGCGGAATAATCGAGTCATTCCTATCCATGAGTAGCGCGAACATTGCACCGATCACACCAAAATCGTCATCTTCCACTTTGCCAATATAACTTTCATACAGTTGTCTTGCTGGTTGATGATCCATCGTGGTAACAACGCGATGTGCGGTTTCCGTAATGGTCATTTTCTTGCCAAGCGGGATCCAGCCGTAACTTAAACGAAGGTCGATTTCCAGATTTTTACCGGAAAAAACTATAATAATGATACCGCTATGGATGATTTCGGACTGGTGTATTAACCAGGAGTTTAGCATCAGTCCATTATCTGCAGCGCCACTGCCGAACAGCGTTTCAATGCCACTACTGGATCTGAACGCATAAAGGAAGCGGGCAACATCAATGGCAATGGGGGTGGTGAGCAGCATTGCACCTCGAATGTATGGATTAGTGCGGATTTCTGTCGCCATGATTTGAGCTGCGGAAACTTCTTGATGTGCAGGAACTGTTTTCGCAATGACCTGAATGCGGCTGATTTCAAAGAAAGTAAACGCCAGCAAGATGGTGCCTGTCACGGTTAATCCATGCGCGATCTCTCCGACCGAACTGCTCCCGATGATTTGGGCCCTGGGCAGCATTGTCAGAAGATATCGAGAAACAGAGCGAACCGTTTCTTGATTGAGCGGGCTGTAGATTTGAATGAGTACATCACTGCATGTTGCGGAGAGCGTTTGAATATCTTTCTGTTGCAGGAATTCAAAAAGTTGCTGCTGCGAACTGTATACATGAATGAACTGTTTCATTGCCACCCCCAACAACAGAATATTGAGTGTTTACAACAAGAGAGTTCAACTGAGTCTGGTGTGATTTAGGGAATGATCGGTTATTGACCGCAGTGAAACGATTCTCGAATGCTAGTATGTGTCAAAAATTGTTCTTGTTCCTTCATAAAATACTTAAATTGTGTCATGACTTGCAGATTCGAAGATCATCAAACCGCATTTTTGTTACATCACAATTAAAAAGAGGAAAGCAGCATGAAATTAGCCATTATCAGTGGGGGATCAAAAGGGCTTGGTAAGGCCATTACCGAAAAATATGCCTCAGAAGGATATCAGGTTGTTGAGTTCTCAAGGAGCGCACCATTGCCTCACTCGGTAAAGATTGATTTTTCTTCGCCGGAAAACATGCTACCAGTGCTGGATACACATTTAACGAGACTTGCTGAACAGGAATGGGAAGAGTTAGTGGTCATCAGCAATGCTGCGTCTTTAGATCCAATTGGTCCAACTTCGAAGAAAAACAGCCTTGCTGTGCTGGCAAATATCAATATCAATTACACCAGCGCGATCCTGTTTATGAGTGAAATCATTAAGCATTTTCAGGAGAAGCCATACCATAAAATTATCGCGAGTATTTCTTCAGGCGCCGCATTGAAAAGCTATGCTGGGTGGTCTTTATATTGTTCAGCCAAAGCTGGTCTAGATAGTTATGTCAGAACAGTTGCGGTAGAACAGGAATATGAACCCCATCCTGTGATTATGCTAAATATTGATCCGGGTGTCATGGATACAGACATGCAAGCACTGATTCGTAGCTCGCATCAAGATGATTTCCCAATGGTTGATTATTTTATTCACCGTAAAAATTCCGGTGAGTTGCGCTCGCCTGAGCAGGTCGCAGGCGGCGTTTATAAAATCGTTCAGGCCGAACATAAATCTGGGGAACGAGTCGCTGTGAGTTCAGTTTTATCGCCTTGATTTAGTTGTCTGGATGAAAGTTTGCGATCACTTCATCGAGTTCTTTAATTGCGACGCCTGTTGAAAGGCGAACAACCGCAGGATGGAAGACTGAAACCGTCTGTGTGATATTGATCACCTGACTGTATTTTAGTTCGTTTGAAATCTCAGATTCAGGTAGTAGGCTTGCTGCCTGAATTCCGCTTTCAATCAACTTGGTCACGACTTGCGGTTGAGATACGTGCATCAGGATATTGGGCTGCATGCCTTCCTTACGAATTTGATCGGTCAGATATTCAAAAATGCCTGTACCACCAATGCGATGTAAAAGTATCAATGGATAACGTGCTACATCGACAAAAGACATGGTGTCAGAGCAATGTTCATCTAACAATGAATTTGAGATCAATGCGCAAAGGCGGATCGAGGGAAGATGGGTAATGTGATATCCCTCAGTTGTGTAGGGGGCTTGGGCAAAGATAACGTCAACAATTCGTTGATTTAATAAAAATTCCAGATGGCTTGAATCACTCACTGAAATACGAAGTTCAAGATGAGGGTATTCCTTCTGTAAGGTGATAATGATCGGCATGAAGTATTCTTCATACAGATAGGAAATACCGATTTTTAATTCTCGTTTGGCATGATGGGCAAATTGTAAGGTGTCACGTCTTACGTCCTCAACGGTACGCAGGATCAAGCATGCTCGTTGATATAAAAATGCGCCTGCTTCGGTGAGTTGCATTTCTCTACCACTACGAACCAGCAAGGTCGTTCCCAATTCATCTTCCAATTCATGTAGTCGTTTACTTAATGCGGGTTGTGCAATATGTAAAACTTCGGAAGCTCTTGTAATGGAACGTTGTTCTGCAACCGTACAAAAGTAACGTAATCGTTTCAAATCCATGTTTAATCCCCAAAAAAGTGTGACGACCATCAATATATGATCTTATACCCCTACCTATTATTCCTTTTTGATCTGGAAAAGCATACCGAAACGGTATTTCACACCACCTTTTAGATCTCGTTAAAGTGGGCACGAATTCCACATACTAAACGAGGCTATTCATGGCAGAGCAAAAAGAATCACAGGTTCATGACCTGCGTTCCGCGCTTGAACTGTTAAGTTCATTACCGGGACAACTGGTGTCAACTGACGTACAAGTTGATCCTGAAGCTGAATTATCAGGCGTGTTCCGTTACGTTGGTGCTGCAGGCACTTGTATGCGCCCAACCCGTAAAGGGCCTGCAATGATGTTCAACAAAGTGAAAGGCTTTGATGACGTGCGTGTTGCAATTGGCTTGCTGGGTTCTCGTGAACGCGTTGGACATCTACTGGGGTGTGAACCTGCGAAACTGGGCTTTCTGTTAAAAGATTCGGTCAAAAATCCGATTGACCCGGTTGTAGTCGCGAACGAGAAAGCTCAGTGTCAGGAAGTTGTTCATCTGGCAACTGATCCAGGTTTTGATATACGTAAATTATTACCAGCACCAACCAATACTGTTGAAGATGCGGGTCCTTATTTCACGATGGGTATGTGCTATGCGTCAGACCCTGAAACTGGTGATTCAGATATCACAATTCACCGTCTGTGCATGCAGAGCAAAGACGAACTCTCTATGTGGCTGACCCCTGGTCGTCATATCGATGCTTTCCGCATGAAAGCAGAAGCGAGAAACGAACCACTGCCAATCTCTATC
>QKFI01000267.1 GCA_003251455.1 Tolumonas sp. | reverse complement strand
CCTGCAGCAATCGCAGCAGCCGTACCGACAACCATTGGAATAAAGATACGAGTGATACCGTTTACCAGCGTTTGACGATGCATCCCCAACATACTGCCGCACACCAGAATTGCGATGTACAGGTACAGGAAGTTCGCTTTCTTCATCAGTGTGGTGACTGAATCAATGACAGGTGTCGGCAGAACATTCCAATAAACCAGGAATGATGGCACCATCAGTGCGAGAATTGCCGGACCACCGATATTTTTCAGAATGGGTAATTTCATGCCTAATTCACTCAGCACAACCCCAAACACCATAATAATGGCGAAGCCACCAATAATATCATTCGGTAAATTATTCGTCTTCGCTGCAAATAATACAATTGCAGAAAGAACAATATAAACAGGCAATGCGATAACGCCGACTTTTATCGACATTAATTTTTCAAAGAAGCCTATGTCCTTTATTTTATCTGCACTCTCTAATGCAGATGTCGGTGAAATATCACTCATGGTGGTTCTCCTTGGTTGTTAGCGCTCACTTTTTTATCGTTACACGCAAACTATATAAGGGCTTTCCACCTTCATCTATTTAACGAAAATAAAGAACGGATTAAGTAATTAAAATAACCGGACAAATAAAAATAAAATATGATATTGCGAATATTGCCAAGAACTTAAATAAATTTATCTGTGATATAGATAACAATCCAACTATTTTAACTATTATTTATGTGGCGGCGATCTATATTTTAAGGGGAATTGAAAGACAGTGTTTACCTTGAGTCCACTCACGCGTAAAGTGATCACCGTCACTATAATCAGGAATGCTGGAGGGGTCAAATGTATACTTTATTTTTTGCACCAACACCGAATGGCAGAAAAATCACCCTAATGCTCGAAGCATTAGGAGTCCCCTATCAGATGATCCCGATTAATATCCGGACCGGCGATCAGTTTCTGCCCAGCTTCCTGAAGGTTTCACCCAATAACCGCATTCCTGCCCTAATGGATCATGAAAAGGGCATTAACGTGTTTGAATCCGGCGCAATCCTGACCTATCTCGCTGAAAAACATGGCCAATTCCTACCGAAGCAAGGTGCTGAACGCTATATGGTATTGCAATGGCTGTTCTGGCAAATGGGTGGTTTAGGGCCGATGGCAGGTCAGAATCACCACTTTAATCATTATGCACCGGAAGTCGTTCCCTACGGCATCAAACGTTATACGGAAGAAACAACGCGTTTATATGGTGTACTGGAAAAGCAGCTAGCCATGCATACCTACGTCGCCGGCGAGCATTATTCAATTGCCGATATGGCGATTTATCCCTGGATTGCGTTATATGAACGTCAGAAACAGGATATTAAGCAATTCCCGAACATTCACCGTTATCTGACAATGATGGGCGTACGGCCTGATGTGCAGAAAGCGATGCAGTGCTTCCCTGACTTTGACTGGGAAGCCAGTTTAACGGAAGAAGCGCTTATCAAACGCATCGAGGAAAACGCAAAAGCCTGATGAAGTAGAAAGATCTGCGGATTAGTGGATCTTCTTGCTGAGGTCGATAGGCCATCGCAGTCGTAACAGCGCTTCAGCCCTTTCCGCCTTCGCATACAACCATCCTTGATGAAGGTAGACCCCATGCCGGATTAACCATTCAGATTGCGCCATGGTTTCTACCCCTTCGGCTATCACCTGCATTCCCAGATTCTGCGATAAATGAATGATTGCCTCCAAAACTGGTGCATTCACAGCCCCAGTATCAATCGCGGCCACAAAAGAGCGATCAATTTTGAGTGTAGAAACTGACATGGACTGCAAATAACCTAAGCTCGAATATCCGGTTCCGAAATCATCAATCGCGACATGGATCTGATGTTCCTGCAACAGCTCCTGCGATGTCTGAATCACCGGGTCATGATGTTCCATCAATTCCGATTCAGTAATTTCAACATTCAAACCCCTCAGAACTTTTTTATATTCCAGTAAGTGATTGATGAAACGACTAGATAACAAATGTTGTGCACCAATGTTAAACGACAGATAAAGCGACGGATACCGACGTAATAATGGTTTGAGCTCTTCAACGGCAGCATCGATCTGATGTCTTGTCATTGGTACGATTAAGCCGGTTCGTTCTGCCATGGGAATAAACTCAGCAGGATTGATTAACCCAGCTTGCGGATGCAACCATCGCATCAGCACTTCAACGCCCAATAAATCGCCGGTACCAGCGTCAACAATAGGCTGATATACATTAAATAACTGATTATCTTTTAGGGCTAACAGAAGGTTTCGCTTCGGATCTTTTGCGCGATATCGCAAATACACCAGAAATGAAGTCAGGCTAAGATAAAACAATGCAAAGAAGAACCACCAATGCCAGCCTGGCACATAGATGCCAGCATATAAACTTTCAACCGGGATGCCAATTTCCAGCGCCAGTTGTGGCAAGGACACCAACGGACGGATATACCAATATTGGCGTTGCAGATTATCGCCAGTACCCTCTCCCTGAAATATACCTGTCAGGGGAAATGCTATCGGATCCGGTTCAACCGGTAATGAATACGAACCATTCATCACAACCGGCACCCCAGTTTTCGCATCCAGAATACTCAGGCTGGTATAGTCAATATCGAGACTGGCAAGATAGTCCCGCAAGGATGAGATCGGCAAAAAAGCGGTATTTTCATAACCATCCCGGGCATGTCGACCGATAAGGATCCCAGTTTGCACATTCATACTATCCGCAACTGGCGCCCGAACGCTGATCCGGGATTCCCCCCTGTCTTTCGAGATGGAATAAGTGTTTGTCACTGACTGCCAACTCGAACAGACTAGATTTCCTTGCGGATCAAACAGGGAAAGCTCACCGACCTGCGGTAACCAAAAATGATAATAACGGAATTTTTCCTGCACAGACTGCGAACAATTGCGCGGCAAGCTCTCCATATCAATCAGTGATTCAACAATCCTGACAACAGATTGATCAAGATAACGGGCGACTTGTTCAAGTTGGACGTGAACTTCGTCCTGACGATTCAATTTTGCCTGGATCAGGGTTGTAGGATACAACACAGCCAAAATCAGCATCAGGATGATTGATGCTGATATAAATGCTGGAAAGTACTCCCGCAATCTTGTTTTCAGGCTCATGCAATCGTAACGAAGTTTGCTCTTACTAATTAAAGAATAATGTCCATTTTTGAAGTTGTGAAAAATTTTGAAATCGGATTAGTTGCATCCACTGTAAGCAGCTAATGGCAACTTGAGATAATGATAGAGAAAATCATCAAAGGACTGATGATCATCCGCTTCCAATTCACTCTGTTTCACGATGGATGCTTCCGCTTCATCAATGAAGTAATTTCTTTCCCAGTATTGCAATGGCTCTTTGTTCAGTTGCTGATGGAATTTTTCAGCCTGCATCTGACCAAATTTTGCATTATCCAGATTATTCGTTACCAGCTGATCCAGTAACTGCGCCGACAAGGTATGTTCCGGGTGCTGTAATTTCTTCCGCTCTGCTGCCAATGCGGTCTGATACTGCACTCGGCCATAGGCGCGATCCAAAAGCATGGCTACTTCCGCGAGTTCATCAAATAAGCGCATCCCCAGATCCGCTAAACGCATTTCACCCTGTTCGGTCAGCAGCGTCAGGTCTGGACGACGACCTTCGAGCGTTACACGCTTCATATTTTCCCGATTCCGGGCGATTTCTGTTTCTGTTAATGCCAGTGATGGGCGTAACAAACACCACACGAGGAATAAATCAAGGAACTGTAACTGTGACTGTTCAACACCAAACGGCGCAAATGGATTCACATCCAGCGTTCTTAATTCAATGTATTCAATGCCACGACGTTCCAGTGCCACCAGTGA
>QKFI01000303.1 GCA_003251455.1 Tolumonas sp. | reverse complement strand
TCATTCGGCACGCCATGGTTCGCAAAGCCGCCGCACATGATGGTTTGTCCATCTTTGAATAAAGAGATGATTTCATCTCTGTTGGTAAATTTATCGATCATGGCTATTCCCTCGTCAGTAACACTGCGACACCTTGACCACCGCCGACACAAAACGTAATCACGGCGTTATTCACTTTGCGATCGCGCATGTCGTACACCGCCTTGGTGGCCAAAATAGCTCCCGTACCAGCCAATGGATGTCCTAATGCAAGTGCCCCACCGTTCGGGTTCACACGCGCCGGATCCATTCCTATTTCTTTGATGCAAGCTAACGCCTGAGAGGCAAAGGCTTCGTTCAGTTCCCACAATTCAATGTCATTGACCGAGAGCCCGGTCTGTTTCAGTAATTTTTCTGTGGCACTGATTGGTCCCAACCCCATGTAATTCGGATCGACACCTGTCGCGGCATAACCTCGGAAGACCCCTAGAATAGGTAATCCTTTTTCTTCTGCGAGCGAACGTTCCATCATCACTAACGCACCGGCACCATCACTCATCGGTGAGCTGTTACCGGGGGTGACGATACCGTCTTTCTTGAAACACGCTCTTAATGCGCTTAATGACTCTAATGAGCAATCATGGCGAACAGCTTCATCACGGTTGACCACAACGTCATTACCCTTACGGTCTTTGTAAACAATCGGGATGATCTGCTCATCAAATACCCCTGCACCCACGGCTTTTGAGGCTAAGTGATGACTACGCACTGCAAATGCATCTAACTCCTGGCGGGTAAATTCGTAACGCTGTGCGATGTTTTCTGCAGTAATGCCCATCGGGACGTTACCGATATGATCGGGAGCGGTATGTATTTCGACCCATTGTGGTGGTGCAACGGAGTAAGGCGTGTCGGTTTTACTCATGACCCAATTTCGTCTCGAATCACTCTCTACCCCACCCACAACGAGTGTGGTGGCAAACCCAGACATAATTTGCATCGCGCCATATGCCAAGGCATTCAGCGAAGCTGCACACTGACGATCCAGGGTGATCCCTGGGACAGTCACCGGTAGCCCCGCTTCCAGGGCAACCATGCGCCCCATGTTATTTATTTCGGTGTTCATTAGATTGGCAAAAATGACATCATCAATCGTTTCTGGATCGATGTTGGCACGCTTCACTGCTTCTTTGACGGCTGCAGCCCCCAATTGATGAGCCGGAACAGGTGCCAACACACCCCGACATCGACCGACTGGCGTTCTTGCTGCAGCAACGATGACTGCTTCTTTCATGATCTCTTCCTATTCTGTCTCTAACACTTGAATCACAAGGTTGACTTCATGCTGATTAACCAGCATGAAGTCGTTTCAGATATCGATTCGGGCTACGAAAGCTGCGGGATACCCAACATTTCGCGTGCTTGTGCTGATGTCGCGACATTTTTGCCCTGCAGACGAATCGCCTGTGCCGCACGTGAAACAAGCTGAGGGTTGGATGCAGGGACGCCCTTGCTAAAGTAGACGTTATCCTCAAGTCCAACTCGAATATGCCCCCCTAAAGCCAGTGCGGCATACATGATAGGCATGTGATGCTTACCGATACCGAAGGCTGACCAAGTGGCATTTTTAGGAATGTGATTCACGAGATAGAGAAGATTTTCAACACTGGCTTCCATGCCTCCCGGCACACCCAGGCAGAATTGAAAATGCAGTGGCTCGCGAAGTACTTCTTTCTGCGCGAAATAGTTGGCGATACCAATCATCCCGCTATCGAAAATCTCAATCTCCGGTTTAATGCCGCGCGACGTGAGTACATCGCCCAGTTTTCCCAGAAACTGTGGAGAATTCATAAACACGCCACCCGGCATCCAGTTAAATGAACCCGCGTCATAAGACGCCATTTCAATACCGGCAAGGGTTGAAACGTGCTCCATCCGCTGCTCATCACTCGCTCGATGATCACCAGATGTCGTGCAGTTGATCACAACATCACAGTCTTTGTATTCGCGAATCAATTGGATGGTTTTTTCGAACTTGTTTTTGTCCATTGTCCCCAAACCCTGATCATCACGCATGTGCAGGTGGACAATCGCTGCGCCTTGCTTCCAACACTCATAGGCATCTTTGGCAATTTCTTCGGGGGTGAGAGGGATATTTTCATTCATCTCTTTTGGCGTCACTGCCCCTGTGAGAGCAGCTGAAATGATGACGTCGTTGGTTTGATTCATCAGCTTAACCTCGCCATCCATGGCTACCTAACGTCCGCCATCAGAAGATGACGAACGATAAGTAGGCAGTCATGAATAATAAAAAGTTGAACCACTAACTATCGGGATAGCTGTAGAGTTGCCTTGCATTAGTGATTCAATATGGAAACCTTTCTATCCATGCTTATGGCGTGGCATAGGAAGGACTCGACAGACCGTTATTTGATTTCTTCTTCAAACTGTCCACCACCAATGCGAGGGCGAACCACTTTACCTTCGCGTTCTGCAGCTCGAACCAGTTCTGCTTCCGCATGCGCGTCTTGCCAGAAGCTGATTTCGTGAGGAGAGTGCTCGGTCGCGGTCACATACATTTCGGTAGAAAATGCATTACGCAGTTCGTTCGAAATGTCTTCTTTCCATGGTTTACGTAGCTGTTGAACCGTCAGACGACGTGTCACGCGAGTGCCGGTACGAATAATCAATTCGGCAATTTCCTGAGCGCGGGCATAGGCTGCTTCAGTATCATCACAGATCTCGTTCACCATACCGAGTGCAAGCGCTTTACGAGCAGTGATGATTTCACCAGTCAATTCTGCGTAAGCGTAACGTTTGCGGCCCATTAATTCGCGCCAGGCGATCTGAATGCCATCGCCAGGAACCATGTTGGTACGGAAGTGCATTTCAGTGGTCCAAGCATCTTCTGTACAAAGCGTAATGTCGCTAAACAGCACTAAATCTGTATGGAAAGCCGCACCATTCCAAACACCGATGGTTGGTACCTGGATATCAAACACCTGACCTTCGATATCTTTGGTGCCATCCAGATATTGATATTCATACATACGCCACGCAACGTCAGGAGCAGATGCAAATTCTGTCGCAGGTTGCCATTCACCTTTCGTATCAACACGGCCGATACCTTTGAACAGGTCTTTACCCGTACCGCCCAAAATAATGACTTCATTTTCTGGATCTCGGCCTGCCCAATCGAAGAAATAGTGGAGCCCCTGGTGAGCTTGAGCGCACCATTGGAGGCTATCGCCATTGGTATGAAGGCGCGCTTCCAAAATGCCGTTTTCACGTTTCATGGTCAGGAAGTGTTTGCATTTTTCTTGATATTCTTCGAATGGTACATGAGGAATAGTTCCAAGCTCTTCATGAGACATGGATTTGCGTTTGCCAGCATCGTTTTCGTAATTCGCTTTAAGAACCATGATATTTCCCCTTTAATTTACACTGAATGAAAAATAAGACTTAAATCACAATAAAAAATAAGAAATTAATGATAACGAAATATTTCTTG
>QKFI01000312.1 GCA_003251455.1 Tolumonas sp. | reverse complement strand
GCTCGAACCGCTTTGGCATAAATTCCTCAAACAATTTCATAACGTCCTCATTTATGTATTGCTGGTTGCAGCCACATTAAGCTGGTTAATCGGACGATGGACTGACGGCGTTGTCATTTTTGCCGTGGTGCTGATTAACGGCATCTTCGGTTTTATTCAGGAAGGTAAAGCAGAAGCGGCATTGGCCTCCATCAAAGAACTTATTCATATCAAAACAACCGTGCTCCGATACGGTGAAAAACAACAAATTGATGCTGAAGTATTAGTTCCCGGGGATATTGTGTTGCTTGAATCGGGTGACCGTGTGCCAGCCGATATTCGTTTGCTGGATTGCATTAACCTTTCTGTACAAGAAAGTGCACTCACCGGTGAGTCATTCAACGTAGGGAAAGACCCTGCGCCTGTCGATGAGTCTACACCTCTAGCGGAAAGACATTGCATGTTATTCGCCGGGACCTTAATCGCTCAGGGTCGAGCTCAAGGTGTAGTCGTCGCAACTGGTGATCAAAGTGAAATTGGGAAAATCGGTACCATGCTACGTACGGTGGAACCTTTAACCACGCCCCTCATGCAGAAACTCAGTAAGCTTGGTCATGTAACGACTCGCGTGATCTTGTTCTTTTCGGTGATTACTTTTTTATTTGGTTGGATCTGGCGTGATTATGCAATCACCGAACTGTTTATGGCCGTGATCGGGCTCGCTGTTGCCGCAATTCCCGAAGGTTTGCCTGCCGTTATCACTATCACGCTGGCGATTGGCGTACAGCGCATGGCTCGTCATAAGGCGATTATTCGTCGTTTACCGGCCGTTGAAACACTTGGGTCAGTTTCTGTGATCTGCACTGATAAAACAGGAACGCTGACCCGCAATGAAATGACTGCGCAATCGATTCGAATGTTTGACGGAGAATATCGCATTAGTGGCGTGGGATATTACCCTGACGGCATCATTACCTATGAAAATCAGGTACCTTCATCCCGACAGATTTCGGCTTTGCGTCGACTCGCTATTGCCTCACTGCTTTGTAATGATGCCCGATTTGATCAAAACACGTCCCCATGGAAATTACATGGCGATCCGACTGAAGGCGCACTCCTGATTCTCGCTTCTAAGATGGGCGCAGATCAGGACGCTTTGATTCAACATCATCCGCGCGTTGCTGAAATTCCGTTTGAATCAAGCCATGGGTATATGGCGACATTGCATAGAACTCAACCAAACTCCCCTTACCGATATGAATGGGTTTTAAAAGGTGCGCCGGAGAAAGTTCTGTCCATGTGTCAGGCTGTTTGGACCGATCATGGCATCGTGCCCTTGGATCAGGATGAATGGCAAGTCGCGATTCAATCTTTAGCTGATCGTGGCGAACGCGTGTTGGCAATTGCCGTTGCAAATACCGATCACATGGTTGATCAGGAAGATGCGCTATCTACTGATCTAAGTCATTACGAATTTCATTTGCTGGGTCTGGTTGGAATCATGGATCCCCCGCGTGATGAAGCCCGCACCGCCATTGAACAATGTCAGCGTGCTGGAATTCATCTCATTATGGTCACGGGTGATCATGCTTCCACTGCAGCCGCTATTGGTAAACAACTCGGTTTAAAAACACCACTAAACGTGATCACGGGTGTCGACCTGGAATCACTCTCTGATGACGAACTCCGACAGAAAGCTTCAACATTAGATGTGGTTGCAAGAGCAACACCAGAGCATAAATTGCGACTTGTCACCGCCTTACAAGCTGACAATCAAATCGTGGCGATGACTGGCGATGGTGTTAATGATGCGCCGGCGCTAAAGCGTGCTGATATCGGCGTCGCGATGGGTGTAAAAGGAACCGATGCCGCAAAAGACGCATCGGAAATGGTGTTGGCTGATGATAACTTTGCCACGCTTCGTACTGCAGTTCTGGAAGGCCGAACTATTTATGACAACCTGCGCAAGGCATTGGTATTTTTGTTCCCGACCAATGGCGGTCAGGCACTCGTTATGATCGCGGCAATCCTGTTAGGGATCACTTTACCAATTACTCCGGTTCAGATCCTGTGGATCAACATGGTCAGTGCAGTTACCTTGTTCCTACCACTCGTGTTTGAAAAACCGACATCAGACATTATGCTTCGACACCCTCGGAAATCGAATGAATCGATTATTCCGACACGGCTATTATTCCGCATTGGATTCATTTCGTTGCTTCTGATGCTATTGACGATCGGAATGTATTACTGGTCTATGCACCAACACAACAACCTTGCTTACGCGCGTACCATGGCAATTAATAGTCTCGTTGGCGCCGAGATGGTCTATCTGATCAGTTGTCGTTCCTTGTTACAGCATACAATAAGTGTTCGCGCCTGGATTGAAAATCCATATGTGTTGATTGCCATCGGTGTTCTTTCCCTGTTGCAGTTGTTGTTAACCAATCTATCTTTTATGCAACTGTTATTCGGGACCACGAGTATCAATTACCATGACTGGTTACTGATTATCTGCGCCTGTCTGATTATCTATCTTCTGATGGAGCTCGAAAAATGGCTTTCGCGCATTGTTTTTAGTAAGGAGTAACAATGCATAAAGAAAAGCAAGATAGCTGCGTTCGACACATTCCCCGTGGCATTTGGATCCTTGGCTTTGTGAGTCTGCTGATGGATGTCTCGTCAGAAATGATCCATAGCTTATTACCCTTATTCATGGTGACAACACTGGGTGCCTCGACACTGCTAGTGGGTATTATCGAAGGTTTGGCTGAAGCAACTGCACTGATTGTAAAAGTCTTTTCTGGCATGCTCAGTGACTACATAGGAAAACGAAAATGGTTGGCAGTGATAGGTTATGGTCTGGGCGCATTTACTAAACCCATTTTCGCGATGTCCACCAGTCTTGGCTGGGTGCTGACAGCTCGTCTGACAGACAGAGTTGGAAAAGGAATCCGGGGGGCGCCAAGAGATGCACTCATTGCGGATATAACACCACCAGAGATACGGGGTGCAGCATTTGGCTTACGCCAAGCCTTAGACACTGTTGGCGCATTCATCGGCCCACTATTAGCGACGAGCTTAATGCTTCTCTGGGCAGATAACTTCCGTCACATATTCTGGGTTGCAGTGATCCCCGGATTATTAGCAGTACTTTTATTAATAGCAGGTATCAGGGAACCAGAATCTCATTCGCATAAAAAACGAACCAATCCCTTGGTCATGGCTAATTTACGGCTGTTGGGTCAACGTTACTGGTGGATCGTTATTCTCGGCGCCATATTTACCCTCGCCCGATTCAGTGAAGCGTTTTTGGTATTAAGAGCAAATGACTCAGGAATTCCATTGGCATGGATACCGCTGGTCATGGTGTTGATGAATATCGTTTATTCATTGTCCGCATATCCTTTCGGGAAAATGTCTGATCGAATGAGCCGTTATCGTTTGTTAACCGGAGGAATGATCAGTTTAATTGTTGCCGATCTATTACTTGCCGTTGATGGTCACTGGACCATCTTCTT
>QKFI01000417.1 GCA_003251455.1 Tolumonas sp. | reverse complement strand
CCATTGAATTCCACCGATTCTCTGGTTTCTGTTGATGCGACAAAACGCGGTGCTTTTGATCGTCAGATCCCGGTGAAGATCCGTGAATCATTCCGCGAAGCATTAGAATGTAACGGTAACGGTCTGTGTTTTACGTTCGAAACCAGCTCGCCGATGTGCCCATCCTTTAAATTAAGTGGTGACCGTCGTCAGTCACCGAAAGGGCGTGCGAGTTTAATGCGTGAATGGTTACGTCAACTCGAAGCACAAGGAATCAATGTATTAACGGAAGAGTCGGCGATTGAACATGGCGTTTTCCATTGGAAAGACGTGATCGATCGTGTCCGGAATACATTCGCGAAACGTCGTGGCGACTATGATTTCTCACATGAAGTGATGGATGCCATGCAGACCTGTCTGGCTTGTAAAGCCTGTTCAAGTCAGTGTCCTATCAAGGTTGATGTCCCTGCATTCCGTTCGCGTTTTATTCAGTTATATCACCAACGTTATTTGCGTCCGGCGAAAGACTATTTTGTTGCAACCGTAGAAGGTTATGCACCGCTGATGGCGAAAACACCGGGTGCAGTGAACTTCTTCCTGAAAAAACAATGGGTGCAGAAATTAACTGAAAAAACCATTGGCATGGTGGATGTTCCAATCCTCAGTCAGCCAACGCTGAAGCAACAACTGGCAGGGCATGAAGCGTTGCTGTTCAATCTGGAAAAACTGGAAGCGATGTCGCCTTCAGCGCGTCAGCAGGTTGTGCTGGTGGTGCAGGATCCATTTACATCATTCTATGATGCGGATGTGGTTCGTGATTTGATCCTGTTGATGGAGAAACTGGGCTTCCGTCCGTTACTGTTACCATTCAAGCCAAATGGAAAACCACAGCACATTAAAGGCTTCCTGCGTAGTTTCGCGAAGACCGCAGCCAATGCAGCTCAGTTCCTGAATCGTCTGCATAAGTTGGGGATCCCGATGGTCGGGCCTGATCCTGCGATGGTGCTGTGTTATCGCGATGAATATGTCCGTGCCTTGGGTGATGCGCGTGGTGACTTCAAGGTTCAGCTGCCGCAGGAATGGTTATTATCGGTATTAGATAAATTCCCTCAGAAATCTGAAACAGGTGAAACCTTCTATCTGATGGGGCATTGTACTGAAAAAACAGCAGAGCCTTCGAGCAACAGTGATTGGGCGAAAGTCTTTGCATACTTTGGTGCAAAAATGCAGCCTGTCGCTGTTGGTTGTTGCGGGATGGCAGGAACTTATGGCCATGACAGTAAACATCTGGACAATTCCCGTCAGATCTATAAAAACAGCTGGCAGCCGGCTTTAGCCAAATTACCGAAAACACATGCGATGGCGACAGGGTATTCTTGCCGTAGTCAGGTAAAACGTATTGACGGTGATAAGCTGAAGCATCCGGTTCAGGCATTATTGTCATTGTTATAAATATTTAAAAAGGAGAACGCGGTGATTTGGCAGCGAGATTTTTCACTGGAAAGTTTGAATGCAGGATCTGCAAATACGCTGGTGGAACATCTGGGAATTGTTTACACCGCGTTTGGTGATGACTATCTGCAGGCAACCATGCCAGTAGATAGTCGTACTCACCAGCCGTTTGGTATGTTACACGGCGGTGCTTCTGTCGTTTTAGCGGAGACGCTGGGTTCAGTTGCTGGGAATATGTGCGTTCCCCGTACGCATTGCTGTGTCGGACTCGACATTAATGCCAATCACTTACGGGCAAAGCGAGACGGTATTGTGACAGGAACTGCGCGTCCTGTTCATCTGGGCGCGATGACGCAAGTCTGGCAAATAGAAATCCACGATGAACGTCAACATCTGATTTGTACCAGCCGCATTACTTTGGCGGTACTGACGCAGAAAAAAAAGACAGTTAAAGAAGCATAATAAGCATATTTTTAAATTTGAGTGTATAATAATCACCGTTGGGTCTTTAAATGAGAATGGTTTGAACCTCATTTTCCACAAACGTACTGCGATAAGTATCACATTTTTGGCGACAAACGCTGCTAAATGTGTATAATCGCCACCCTTTCGTTGTCGGGCCAGCTGCGTAACCCTCGCTAAGTGCCCATTCTTGTAGAGTAGTGAAAATAAATATGACTGATTTTGAAAATGTTCCGAGCTTTAGCGAGCTGGGTTTAGCTGCGCCTATTCTGAAGGCTATTAATGCGGTTGGTTATGAACATCCGTCGCCAATTCAGGCTGCGTCTATTCCTCCGTTGTTGGAAGGTCATGACCTGTTAGGTCAAGCGCAAACTGGTACTGGTAAAACCGGCGCATTCGCGTTACCAATTTTATCCCGTCTGGATTTAAAACAGATGGACACACAGGTTCTGATCCTGGCGCCGACACGTGAACTGGCAATTCAGGTTGCAGAAGCATGCCAGAGCTATGCTCAGTTTATTCCTGATTTCCATGTACTGCCGATTTATGGTGGTTCATCTTACGATTCTCAGATCCGAGCTTTACGTCGTGGTGCGCAGGTAGTTGTTGGTACACCTGGCCGTGTGATGGATATGATGCGTCGCGGTAAACTGGATCTGTCTGGTTTGAAAACGCTGGTTCTGGACGAAGCAGACGAAATGCTGCGTATGGGCTTCATCGATGACGTTGAGTGGGTTATCGAACAATGCCCACTTGACCGTCAGATCGCGCTGTTCTCTGCAACCATGCCAGAACAGATTCGCCGTATTGCACACCGTCATTTGCAGAACCCTGTTGAAATCAAAATTGCTGCGAAAACCAGCACAGCTTCAACTGTTCGTCAGCGTTACTGGTTAGTCTCTGGTTTACACAAACTGGACGCGATGACTCGTATGCTGGAAGTTGAGCCATACGATGCGCTGTTAGTTTTCGTTCGTACCAAAACGGCTGCTGAAGAGCTGGCGGGCAAATTGTCTGCGCGTGGTCATGCTTGTGAAGCATTACACGGTGATATTCCGCAAAAACTGCGTGAACGTACCGTTGAGAAACTGAAAGCTGGTCAACTGGATATTCTGATCGCGACTGACGTTGTGGCTCGTGGTCTGGACGTTGAACGTATTACTCACGTTGTAAACTACGATATTCCTTACGACACCGAATCTTATGTACACCGTATCGGCCGTACAGGTCGTGCGGGCCGTACTGGTGACGCGATTCTGTTCGTTGCACCGCGTGAACGCCGTATGCTGCGTATCATTGAGCAGGCAACTCGTCAGACGATTGAGCCAATGCAAATGCCAACTGCAAAAGATATTAACAAACACCGTCTGGAACGCTTCCAGCAACAGATCCGTGAAGCACTGGAGTCTGATGAAGATTTACAGCCATTCCATCAGATCATTAATAGCTTCCTTGAAGATGAAAATACGGATCCGCTGGATCTGTGTGCTGCACTGTGCAAACTGGTTCAGGGTGATGAACCATTACTGATGAACGAGAATGAACCAGAGCCGCACCAGCGTGCACTGGATGATCGTGGCAACCGTCGCGACCGTTTCGAGCGTGATCGTGGTGACCGCGGTGA
>QKFI01000145.1 GCA_003251455.1 Tolumonas sp. | reverse complement strand
GATTGAAAACGTCACTTCTTCATCCAAATGACGGTTCACAATAAACAGTGCGATTGTGCCTTTTTCTTCGTTGTGTACTGCGGCAACGTCGACATAAGGCACGGCTTTCACATTGTCTGCATCATAGGTCGGACAATCCGTGAGAAGCTGCAACGCTTTGCCTCGTCCATGATTCGAAGCAAATAAGAATGGGTAATAAATCGTTTGTCGCCATGCATCCCCTGCTTTATTCGTCATGATGGGAGCAATGACATTGACGAGTTGAGCAAGACAGGCAATTTTCACGACATGACTTTTACGGATGAAGCTGTTGATCAGACAGGCAACGACCAAAGCATCTTCTGCGTTATAAACATCTTCCAGAATTGCAGGTGCCTGCGGCCAGCCTTCTTTCCCCGCCAGAATGGCTTTGTCTTGTTCATTCGAGTGATACCAGACATTCCATTCATCGAAGCTGATATACACCTGTTTTTCAGAGCGTTTTTTTGCTTTGACATAAGTAATCGTGGCAGCGACGGTATCGATATACGCTTCCATACGCTGTGATTGCGCTAAAAAGTTGGCGGTATTCCCTGCATCGTTGCGGAAGTACATATGCAGCGAAATAAAATCGATCGCATCATAGGTCTCTTCCAGAACGACTCGTTCCCATTCCGGGTAAGTCGGCATATCCGGATTCGATGAACCACAAACCACCAATTCAAGATTTGAATCAAATGCACGCATTGCTTTCGCAGTTTCATGCGCAATTCGAGCATATTCCCCAGCAGTTTTTTGGCCAATTTGCCAAGGGCCATCCATTTCATTTCCCAGACACCAGGTTTTCACCTGCCATGGATTTTCACGGCCATTCGCGCGACGTAAATCAGACCAGTAAGACCCACCAGGATGATTCACATACTCCAGAAAATTACGGACATCGGTTAAACCACGGGAACCTAAATTCACCGCCAGCATCATGTCGCAACCAGCCGTTTCAGCCCAATCCGCAAACTCATGGATACCGACTTGATTCGATTCGCAGGAATGCCAGGCCAGATCTAAACGGACAGGACGCTGTTCTTTCGGACCAATCCCATCTTCCCAGTGATAAGCAGAAACAAAGTTGCCACCGGGATAACGCACAACAGGAATAGAGAGAGGTTTCACTAAATCGATGACATCTTGACGAAAGCCCGCCTCGTTGGCGGTCGCATGATTCGGCTCATAAATGCCTGAATAAATCGCTCGTCCCATATGCTCTATAAATGAGCCATAGATCCGGTGATCAATCTCAGAAATGACAGATCGTCGGTTAGCTGCTACTTTTACTTGCATGAGTTGTTGCTCCACACATGACCAGTAAGTAAAGAATCAACAACAGACAACTAATATCTTTACTAATAATATTAGTAATAATTTAACCAAACCGATTTTATTGCCATCTCCACTGCATCAAACTCTGCCCTTGATCACGAAAACAGACCGATTCTCGTAGCAACTTGTTACTAAGATCACAAACCGGTTTGCACCTACGCCAGATGAATATTCGATAAATGAGTGAATAAGACGAGATAACTGCTCCTGAAAGGAGCAGTGGGCATATCTTAAGAAAAGAAAATAGAGAAAGGATGAAACGATTTAATCCAACCGAGGCTAAACGGAATACTGATTATGGTAAAAATTATATATTTTTCAGATACTTGAAATATATTCTGCAAAAACCTCATGTCCTGTTTGCAAACAGGATCCCGGCAAATATCGCCAATGCCCCCATCAGGTGATAAAGATGCAACGATTCATGTAAGAAAAGGATCGATAGCACGGTGCCAAATACAGGAAGCATATGAATAGACAGACCAGCCCTCACGGCCCCTACCCGGGCGACACCGATGTTGTAAAGCAGATATGCAATGACAGATGGGAAAATGCCAACATACCCTAAAGCCAAAATCGCATTCTGATTCCAATGCAATGAACCTGTCGTACTCATTTCCCAGACAAAGAAAGGAAACAGTGAAATCAAACCAACGATAATTTGCACACCCATAAAGCCAGTTCGATCGATTTCACGCGGAATACTTCTGAGCCACAACGTATAGAAAGCCCAGCAAATCATGGCGGAAAATACAATCAAATCGCCTTTAGAGAAGGTAAGCGATAAGAGATTCGATATTTCACCGCGCAAGATGATTGTGAATACACCACAGAACGAGAGCACCAACCCCAAAGCCTGAAAGCGAGTTAATGTCTGGGCATAAAAGACCGATCCCAAAAGCACAATCAAAATAGGAATCGTCGAGTTCAGCAAAATACCATTGGTCGCAGCGGTATAATGCAATCCTGAATAGACCAGAGAATTAAATGCAGCAACGCCCACCAGCGAAATGGCGATGACGCGCTTGTAATTCGCCAAATACCAGGACATATCCCGTTTCATCGGCTTCCAGGCAAAAGGCAAAATACACAACAACGCAATGACCCAACGACCGAATGATAACGCCATCGGCGGCAAATCATTTCGGACGGCCCGACCAACGACGAAATTTCCTGCCCACATTAAGGGTGGGATCATCAGAATCAGAATAGTCGCTAAATTCAAACGTTTCGGATTCGTACTACTTTGTGCATTTACGTGAGAAGTCATGAAGGCTACAGGTCTAAAATTGATAATAACATCAGCGTACCATATCAAACTTCTTAGCATGCTGACCTGAAATCATTTTTTCCAATAACATCGAATCGTCATCTGGTTGTCATTTGCCACTTTTAAGGTTGAAAAATGGCCTCTTCGCGCTAACCTACAGGGAAATGGAAATGAAAAAATCAGGACTTGTGATGGCCGTTCTTGGTGCTATGGGAATCTTTTCAGTGTCTGCGGTGGAAGTAGAACGTTATGAGATTGATTTACCGAAAGAGGCAATGATCCCTTACGACGGAAAATTTAAGTCTGAATTTAAGCATGGGATCCCAACCGGTCTTGGTTCTGGTTTGACATTTGCCGGCAAACAAACCGATGGAAGTTTATTATTTTATTCGGTGACTGATCGCGGTCCAAATGCAGATGCCCCACTATGGCAAGACGGTAAAAAAGTTCATCCCAGCAAAATTTTCCTGACGCCCGAATTCACGCCAACCATCATGCAGGTTCTGGTGAAAAATGGAAAAGCAACCGCCAGTCATATGGTTCCATTGCATGATGGAAAAGCAAATATCAATGGATTACCACTCCCGGTCGGAACAATCGGCTCTACCAGTGAAGTCGCATTGAGTGACCACTTAAAACCAGTGAAAGAAACCAGTGAGCGCGGACTTGATACCGAAGGAATTGTACCGGATGGTCAGAATGGCTTCTGGTTATGTGACGAATATGGTCCTTTTCTGATTCATGTCGACAATACCGGCAAAATTATTGAGAAATATGGTCCGGATGCAGATCAAGATGAAAAAGCGATTGTCGGCGGCTTACCGAACATTTTGAAATGGCGTCAGCCAAACCGAGGTTTTGAAGGGTTAGCGCGACTTCCATCCGGTAAAATTAT
>QKFI01000244.1 GCA_003251455.1 Tolumonas sp. | reverse complement strand
GAAAACATCACTTGGTTAGTCGAGCACTATAAGCAGAAATGGCCGTTTGATTGTGTGGTGATTGATGAGGCGTCGAGCTTTAAAAACCCGTCCAGCCAGCGATTCAAAGCACTGAAAAAGGTTTTACCGTTTACTGAATACATGGTGTTGTTAACCGGTACACCATCACCCAACGGGCTTTTAGATCTGTGGTCTCAGATCTACCTGCTCGACTTTGGTCATGCGCTAGGCCGCACGATGACAGCGTACAAACAACGGTTTTTCGAGTCGGATTTTATGGGGTATAAGTTCACGCCTCGCACCGGCGCACCGGAACAAATCCAGAACGCGATCAAGCCGTTGGTGTTGTCGATGTCAGCAGAGGACTATTTGCAGTTGCCAGATCGGATCGACTTGACCGAAACGGTCGAACTGCCCGCAAAAGCGATGAGTCAATATCTCGATTTTGAGAAAACGCTACTTGCTGAACTCGACGGCGGAGAAGAGATCGAAGCGGTTAGCGCTGCGGTGTTAGCTAATAAGTTACTCCAACTGGCTGGAGGCGCGATCTATACCGATGAGAATCACAACTACACGGAAACCCACAGTGCGAAGCTCGACGCGCTCGAAGAGTTAACCGAACGAGAACCCGATGAGAATTTTCTGATCGCCTATAACTACAAAAGCGATCTGGAACGCCTGCAAAAGCGTTTTCCTGATGCGGTTGTACTCGATAAAGAAGCGGAGACGATAGCTCGATGGAATCGCGGCGAGATCAAAATGCTGTTAGCTCATCCTGCTAGTGCCTCGATGGGGCTGAACTTGCAGCAAGGCGGGTCAATTATCGTGTGGT
Organism: Tolumonas sp.; assembly: GCA_003251455.1. Classification (GTDB taxonomy): domain Bacteria; phylum Pseudomonadota; class Gammaproteobacteria; order Enterobacterales; family Aeromonadaceae; genus Tolumonas. The sequence continues at coordinate 2,698 of QKFI01000244.1, read as the reverse complement.
TTGGTCTCACCTGGTCACTGGAGAACTATTTGCAGTTCAACGCCCGTCTACACCGACAAGGACAGATGAAACCTGTTCGCATTGTTCACCTAGTTGCACAGGGTACGATTGACGAGCGGGTGTTAAAAGTGATCGCCGAAAAAGACAGCGTTCAAAATTCATTGCTTCACGCATTAAAACCGTGATCCGCATCAAAGAAATAACCACCAGCGCTGATATGATTAAGGCGCTGGAATTAATTGGAGTAACAGCATGACATTAACGTTAAAAGTAAAACGCCTAACCGAAACGGCAAAACTGCCAACCTATGCGCATGATGGTGATGCGTGTTTTGATTTGTACGCTGATAATGTGACTGAATTGAGTGGCGGAACAATTTTCACTTGTAGTACCGGGTTATCAGTGGAAATACCAGAAGGATGCGCTCTTATGGTTTACAGCCGATCTGGGCATGGCTTTAAAAACAATATGCGCCTAGCAAATTGCGTCGGCGTTATCGATTCTGGTTATCGCGGTGAATTGATGGTTAAGCTAACCTGTGACCGCCAGATCCAGTACATACCAAAACAGGGTGACCGAGTGGCACAGGCCATGCTTATAAAGGTTCCATCTGTGCATATCGAAGAGTCTTTCGAGCTGTCAAATAGCGAGCGCGGAGAAGGCGGGTTCGGGAGTAGTGGAAAATGACCAAACATATAGTTTGTTACTCTGGCGGCCATAGCTCTGCATTGGTTGCAATTGAGGTTTCAAGAAGATTTGGCGCAGAAAATACGGTAATACTTAATCACGATATATCATCATGGGTTGAAGATGCCGATGTAAAAAGATTCAAGATGCAAGTATCAAATTACATCGGCGTGCCAATCACTTTTGCTAACATAAAAGGATTAGCTAACTCAGAAATACCAGATCAATTTGATGTAACAATGGAAACAAAAGCGTTTAAAGTCGGATCTGGTAGTGAGCTTTGCACAAGCAGGTTAAAAACCGAGCCATTTATGGAGTGGTTGAAGGTTAATGTTCCGGATAAAGATTGCATCATTTATTATGGATTTGATGAAAATGAAAAGGCACGAATACAAAGGAGATCGGGGATTCTTGGCGCTCAAGGATACAAAACTGATTACCCATTGGCGCTGTGGAAAGAAAGAACAATTATAAGCACAAAAGAAATAGGAATTGATCCTCCAATGCAATACAGCACATTCAAACATGCAAATTGCATTGGGTGCTTAAAAGCAGGAAAGCAGCACTGGTACATTGTTTATTGCACAAGGCCGGATGTATTTGAAAAGGCAAAACTAGCAGAGGATTGCATAGGCTACTCAATTATAAAAGATGCGTACCTTGACGAATTGGAGCCAATATTTTCAGAGATGAAAAGGATAGGAATTCCAGCCACTGAGCACATACACGCAAATACATTCTGGTCTTCTGTTCGCAGAGCTGGAATAGACACAACTCCAGACGCATCAAGCAAACCATGTGAATGCTTGTTATAGGAAAGGCAAATGACAAAACCATTTGAAACGGAAGACTTTAGCGATATCAAAACACAGCCGATGGATAAGCTGATTAAGCTGCGAGATCGCCGCAAGCAGAACTGGCAGGAAATGCAACAAGCGGCATGCGATGAGTTTAAGCTTTTGCAAGAGGTTGAGGATGAGATTGATCGGAGGCTTGTGTTGTTATGAGTAATCAACCAAAGAAATCCAAGCAAAAAAGAGCCCTCATGAGAGGGCTTTTAAACAAGGAGTAAGCAAATGAACAACAAGGATGAAACAACCAGATGGAGTGGAGCAATTGATCTAATGTTAGTCCTTGTTTTCGTTTGCGTCAACCTTTCGTTGAATCAGGAAACAGGACACCAACCGCGCCAGCAACCGCAACACCAGCAGAAATAACCGCATCTTGCACTTCTGGGGCGACCTGAATGCCAAATGCTGTTAGTAACAATGCAATTCCGCGCCATGTTGACGCCTCTTTCAGTCTATCTAGTAAGTAAGCCATTTTTACCCTCTTTATTTTGCTGCTAATTTAAGGTTTGACGCTACACGCCGAACCCAACCTTTCCCAAACGTTGAAAATGTTTTCAGTGCCGCATAAAACTCGATACGCTCCGCATTAAATAGCATGACTATTTGCAGATCATCAAGTGAATTGGTTGCTGCGATGGTTTTAGCTCCGATCACGCCGTCATCGACAACCGACAAGGCACGCTGCAAAAACTTCACGGCCTGGAAATTTCCATGATTTACGCCAGCATCAAACAATTGGAACGCAACAGAAAAGCCAAGTTGATCGCATTGAAGCTTATCCCAGTACATTTTCTTGTAGATCTGCTTTGCTGTTTCTTTTGGCATTAGCTTCATGCTTTCAGTGTATCCATTATCCGATGCAACTGTGCGAGTTATTCCCCAGTTAGTTTCACCACCTGGATCTGATGGATTGTTAACGTATCCGCCCTCATTGCCAATCAGTAGATCAAATGCTTTATCGAAATTACTCATAAATCCCCCTGCGTTTTGTTAATTCTATCACCATCGCTAAATTGCAGGCACAAAAAAGCCGCACCAGGAGGATATTAATGAAAACATTCATTTCACATGTCGTTATTTGCTAAAAATACTGCTTTTGCGAATCCTCTAGGCGTGGCGCTGCGAATATTTTTTGTTTTAAGTGACTTGCCACCAAGTTT
>QKFI01000202.1 GCA_003251455.1 Tolumonas sp. | reverse complement strand
CTCACGGATTGTCCGACCTATGATGCAGACAATGTGAAAGCCGTGCCTTATGTCGACGTTGCCGCAGTACACAACGAAGAAAAAGGCACAATCGCACTGTTTATTGTGAACCGTCATTTGGATGAAGAAGTGACGTTTTCAATCGAACTGCAGCAATTCAATCCGTTGTCAGTGCTGGCGCATCAGGTGATTGATGCGCGCAACGTGACACTGACCAACACTGATTCTGAACCTGACCGGGTGACTCCGGCGACTGGTGAGACGCTTTCTGTATCGCAACAACAATTGCAACTGACCTTAGCGCCTCTTTCTTACCACTTTATTCTGTTAAAGGAATGAACGCATGCCATCAACCATTGAAATTAAGAATCTGACTAAACGCTATGACAATCTGACGATTCTGGATGACATTTCATTCTCCATCAATCCGAGTGAATTCATTGTATTTCTCGGCCCATCCGGCTGTGGAAAGTCAACGTTACTACGCATGATTGCGGGACTGGAAAGTATCACTGAGGGCGAGATCTGGATGGATCAGGATCGGCTGGATGTCTTACCTCCGGGCAAACGCAATATTTCCATGGTTTTCCAGAACTATGCGTTGTATCCGCACATGACGGTTGAAGACAACATGGCATTTGGTCTGAAAAACATCGGTACCGATGAAGGGATCATTCAGAGTCGTTATCAAGCAAGCTTCTGAAATGCTGGAAATGTCGCATTTGCTGAAGCGTAAACCTGCGGAGTTGTCTGGTGGTCAGCGTCAGCGTGTTGCGATTGGTCGTGCGATTGTTCGTGAACCAAAAGCGTTCTTATTTGATGAACCACTCTCGAATCTGGACGCTGCATTACGTGGCCGTACTCGTATCGAACTTGCGCAGCTCCATGATCGCGTGCAGGCGACCATGATTTTCGTGACGCACGATCAGGTTGAAGCCATGACGCTGGCAGATCGGATCGTTGTCCTGAACAACACTCGCATTGAACAAATTGGTTCTCCTATCGAAATTTACCAGCGTCCGGCATCTAAATTCGTTGCGGGCTTCGTGGGTACGCCAGCCATGAACTTTCTGGATGTGGTCGCAGTGATCAACCAGAGCGGTAAAGCGTGCGTTGAAATTGCCGGCGTACGTTCGATCTATACCCCAATTAATGTGGATGATCTGCCACGAGGCAAAGCGCCATTTGAGATGGGCGTACGTGCGGAAGATGTGGAGTTGTGCGGTCCGGAAGAAGCGGACGCCAGTGGCATTGTTGCTTTCGTAGAGCGTCTGGGCGAGCGCACTTTACTCTATGTTCGTCTCTCTAGTGGCAAGATGATCATTGCCGAAACCGATGGAAAATCTCGCATTAAGGCTCAGGACGCCGTGGATCTGAAACTGAATAAAGCAGGCATCCATCTCTTTGATGCGGACGGCAAAGCGTATCACGGAGACGAAGTATGAAAGCGCAATTAAAAACATACGACGCCCATACCCGAGGCGACTGGCGAAATCTTGCCTTTATCGCACCCTATCTGCTCGTCTTTATCGGCATGATTTTGATCCCGCTGGTATGGGGGATCTCGCTGAGTTTTGAGAAGGTTGATTTGTTTGGTGGTGGCCATTTTGTCGGACTGCAAAACTACCAACGTTTGTTCACGAACAAGATCTTCCTGCAGACCGTCTGGAACACTTTATATTTCGTGGTACTGACAGTTCCGGCGCTGGTAGTTTGTGGTTTATTCCTGGCCATTGTGCTGAATAAACAAACCCGTACCGCGGCCATTTTACGCGGGATTTTCTTCTCATCCACGATCCTGTCGGTCACGGTGGTGACACTGATTTGGCGTATCGTGTTTATCCCGAATGACGGGCTGATGTTTAACATCTTTACCAAGCTGGGACTTGAACCAATCGCGTTCCTGTCCGATCCGAACTGGGCATTGGTATCCGTCGCGATTGCAACAGTCTGGTGGTGCCTTGGGTTGCCGATGATGTTGTTTATCGCGGCATTGCAGCAGATACCGAAAGACATCTATGAAGCGGCCGCGCTTGATAATGCCACACGAGTAACAGTGTTCTTCAAAATTACAGTGCCTTCAATCATGCGCACCATCATTCTGGTCACCATTATTGAAATCGTCATGCAGTTCCAATTGTTCGGTCAGGCATTACTGATGACCAATGGGGGCCCGAATAATACGTCGCGCTCAATGGTGATGTTCATTTATGACGTTGGCTTCAGACGTTGGGATATCGGGATGGCAGCTGCTGCATCACAAGCACTCTTCGCCATCATTCTGGTGGCCGCAATGGCGCAATATTTTGTATCCAGCCGTAAGAGAGGTTCCTGATGGCTCAAGTTAAAACAATCAATTCAGGCATCAGTGTTCATATGCAAAAAGAAGATCAGCTGCAGACCCATAATCCGGGGGCATCGAAATCAAGTCGTATGATGCTGCTGCTGACGATCCTCTTTTCACTGCTGATGCTGGCACCGTTTCTCTGGGCTGTAGGCTTATCATTTAAGTCAAACCAGGAACTGATGATGGGGGCGGAGACGGTATTTCGCTTCCCTTACACCATCGAAAACTACATCAATATCTTTAAAAGTTCGGCGGTGTTTGGCTGGCTGAAAAACAGCTTTATTGTTTCAGGTTGCATGACTCTGGGTGTACTGACGTTATCGTCATTGACCGGATATGCGTTTGCCCGACTAGAGTTCCCGTTCAAAAAAGTGCTCTTTGTCATGGTTCTGATGGGTTTGGCTGTACCTGAACAGGCGGTGATCATTGCCCGTCATCAGATCTTCAGTGAACTGAGTCTGCATAACACCTATCTGGGGCTGATTCTGCCTGGATTATCTGCGCCGTTTGGTGTGTTCCTGATGACACAGTTTTTCAAAGCGATCCCGAAAGAGATTGATGAAGCGGCACTGCTGGATAATGCATCACGCTTCAAAATCTTCTGGAAAGTGTTGCTGCCACTGACATTACCGGCACAGGCAACCTTGGGGATACTGACTTTCCTGACCTCGTGGAATGACTATTTCTGGCCATTGATTTCAGCGACTCAAAAAGAAATGTTCACGCTGACAGTCGGTATTGCGTCATCACAATCAAATTTTGCACAGAGTGAAGGGCTTGGCTATCTCGCTTCACAAGCTATTTTCTCTGCGATCCCAATCATTATTGTTTACATCTTCTTCCAGAAACACATTGTCACGGCTGTGTCAGGAGGTGCTGTAAAACAATGATTTATCAGCTGTATTGATAGTTGTAACCAAAACCGAGTAGTACCCGAACAACACAACGTAAAGATGGGATGAATGCTCATCGGAATAAGGAAACAAGAATGAAATACTCACGAGTTTTTGCCTGCATGACGTTTGCAACCTTACTCAGTTCAAGCCAGGCTTTTGCTGCAACAGAACTGCATTTACAACGTTTCTTCGGTGCGTGTGACGCCGAATATGGCAACAGTACTGACGTCAGCAAGGCAGACGGTGAATGCGGGATCATGACGACGCTGATCAACAAATTTAAATCAGAGCATCCGGACATTGATGTCAAAGTAACCACCGTAGAATGGCCTGGTTATGATCAGCTGACCGCGCAAATGGCATCAAGAACACCGCCTGATTTAGTGACCATGCACAACTCTGTGATTGCAGACTATCAATCAAAAGGACTGATTCTGCCAATTGATGAGTTGCTGGCGATGGATAAAGTTGATCCGAATAGTTTCACGGCAACCGCATTACGAGGCGTGCAACGGGAAGGCAAAATGTTTGGCTTGCCGATGGATACCTGGACCATGCTGTTTCATGTCAACACCAAGCTGATGCAGCAGGCCGGGTTGATGGGGGTGGACGGAAAACCTGTATTGCCACAAACGCCAGATGAATTGTTAGCACAAGCCAAACAATTCAAAAAGGCAACTGGCAAACCTTATCTCGTGCAGATCCTCTCGAATGAAACGGCAGCTTATGCACGTATGTTCTATTCATTCATGTTCCAGCAAGGCGCACAGCTATTTACCGATTCAACCCATATCAATCTGAAAACGCCAGAAGCGAAAAACATCGTGAATCTATTCAAACAAATTTACGACGAAGATCTGACAACGAAGAATATGGATTACCCAGCGACCGTCTCTTCATTCTCACATGGTGAGGGCGGCATTCTGCTAAATGGTAACTGGTTGTTAGGTACTTATGATGCCGAGTCACATAAGAAA
>QKFI01000019.1 GCA_003251455.1 Tolumonas sp. | reverse complement strand
CCGGGCTTTACGGGTCAGTAGCCGGATACAAAATGAACCGGATATTGCCGGTGAAAACGGGGAAAACCTTGAAATTATCGGGCGTAGCCCAGTATTGCTAAAACTGTTACATGAGCTGGATATTGTTGCCGGTTCAGAGTTGCCTGTTCTGCTGATGGGTGAAACTGGCGTCGGGAAGGAATTACTGGCCAGGCGGATCCACCGCAAATCAGAACGGCACAACGCACCCATGATTCATGTCAATTGTGCGGCATTACCGGAATCCCTCGCTGAAAGTGAATTATTCGGTCATATCAAAGGTGCTTTTTCAGGCGCAATAACAGAAAGAGCCGGACGATTTGAGGCTGCGAATGGTGGTGTCCTCTTTCTTGATGAGGTCGGTGAGTTACCGTTGGTGATTCAGGCGAAATTACTACGCGCATTACAGAATGGTGAGATCCAGCGTTTAGGCTCCGATAAGCCATTTAAAGTGGATGTCAGAATTATTGCTGCGACGAATCGGGACTTGGCTGAACAAGTAAAAAATGGGGAATTTCGAGCAGATTTATACCACCGGCTATCAGTTTATCCGGTGCCGATCCCACCTTTACGCGAGCGGGGCGACGATATTCTGTTACTCGCAGGTTATTTTCTGGAATTAAACCGATCAAGACTAGGGTTTCGCAGTTTACGGTTGTCCGCTGCAGCAGAGCAGGCATTGAAGGCTTACCAATGGCCGGGGAATATTCGAGAGTTGGAACACGTCATCAGTCGGGCTGCATTAAGGGCTGTGAGTCACGGAGCACTCCGTACGGAAATTGTGACACTTGAGCCAACGCATTTGGATTTGGATATCGGCTTGATGTCCAGAGAGGAAATTGCTTTACCTACGATAACCACCGCAGACATTCAGACAATGCCGCTAAAAGCCGCGACTGAAAATTACCAGAAACAATTAATCAGACAGATTTTGGACAATTATCATGGCAATTGGGCTGAAGCAGCCCGCCAACTAGAAGTTGACCCGAGTAACCTGCATAAACTGGCTAAACGATTAGGACTAAAATAACAAACTTCAGCGTTATTTGGGCTGCATCGTTCACAACCGTCCCGTAATCCGCTTTAACTCACATTTTTACGCAAAATATGAAACCGGTTACTGCAACCGGTTCCATTGGCTGATATATTCAACCCATCAACGTCGTAATTAGAAACATAGCCAACACACAAGAAGGGCAAACAGATGCATCACAAGAAATTAAAACCGTTTCCGCAAAACTTCCTTTGGGGAGCATCGACATCAGCATACCAGGTAGAAGGTGCAAGCCTGACTCATGGTAAAGGTCCTTCATGCCAAGACGTTAAAGTGCTTCCACCAGGAACGAGCGGTTTAGATGTTTGCGCAGACCAATACCATCGCTACAAAGAAGATGTCGCGTTAATGGCTGAGATGGGCTTTAAAGTCTATCGTTTCTCAATTTCATGGTCTCGTTTATTGCCTGAAGGTACTGGTCGTATCAACCAGGAAGGGATTGATTACTACAACAATCTGATCGACGAATGCCTGAAATACGACATCATCCCATTGGTAACCATGTTCCACTTCGACATGCCAGCTGCATTAGATGAGCGTGGTTCATGGTCAAACCCTGACTCAGTGAACTGGTTCGTTGATTTCGCGAAACTGATGTACGAAAGCTTTGGTGACCGCGTTAAATACTGGTTAACCATCAACGAACAAAACATGTTGACCTTAGTTGGACCAATCATCGGAACACTGCACATTCCTGAAGGTTGCACCAACGAAATCAAAGAAATTTATCAGCAGAACCACCATATGCTGGTTGCGCAGGCGAAAGCGATGGCTTTATGCCACGAAATGGTTAAAGGCGGTAAAATTGGCCCTGCACCAAACATCTCTGTTGTTTACCCTGCATCATGCAAACCAGAAGATGTGCTTGCATCTCAAAACGCGAATGCAATCAGAAACTGGCTGTATTTAGACATGTCTGTTTATGGTGTTTATAACAACCTGGTTTGGTCATATCTTGAAGAAAACGATGCAACGCCAACATTTGCACCAGGCGATGAAGAAGCTCTGAAAAATGGCAAACCAGATTTCATCGGTTTCAACTACTACAACACCATGACCGTAGAACACTACGCGATGGATGATGCAGAAAAACAGACAGCAGGTTCAGATCAGCAGCATCAACGTGGTGAGCGAGGGTTCTACAAAGGCTTCCGTAACCCAAATCTGCCAACGACAGAATTTGGTTGGGAAATTGACCCGATCGGCTTCCGTTCAACCGTACGCGAAATGTATTCTCGTTACAGACTGCCGATGATTGTGACTGAAAACGGATTAGGTGCTTATGACACCTTAACGGAAGATGGCAAAATTCATGATGCTTACCGTATTGAATACCTGCGTAAACACATTGAGCAGATCCAGTTAGCGATCACTGACGGTGTTGAAATGATGGGTTACTGCCCATGGTCAGCAATCGACTTGGTATCAACTCACGAAGGTATCGTGAAACGTTACGGCTTTATCTATGTCGACCGTGAAGAGTTCGATCTGAAAACGCTGAACCGTTATCGCAAAGATTCATTCTTCTGGTACAAAGACGTCATCGCGTCTAACGGCGAAAAACTGTAATTTCACCAGATAGCTTTCACCTTCTGACAATTTCAGGTGCATGATGTTGGTGGGTGATGGCTTAGAAACAAATCCCGTTTAGAGCTTGCCAGTCAGTGAAGTAACTGACTGGCTTTTTTATCGGATATTTTTGCGGTCTTTTTATGAAGTGCGTATTTAGTCTATTTCGTCTTCAATTTTGACAGTCAACATGAACAACTTGAAGCCGAGATAAATCCAGATAGATAAATGCAATAGATTAAAGAACCACCGCCAGAGAGACGTTGTTGAATCACCAGATTTCGCAGGTTCAATACTGGTTATGTTCGGAAACCAGCTAAAGTACGGGGAACGGAAGCCATAATGGTTCACCATGACAAGCTGGTGTTCCTTGTTGTACCTTTGGGCCAGCGCATATAAATCAGCCGAGTCATATTTGAAATAAAAAGGCCAGCCACTGCGGGTATCTTCGTTCCGCATGACGAGCACATCTTTATCATCTCCGCCTTCCACGGTGAGTGAAATATAATAGACATCAACAGTAGGGCCATCAGCCGGATTGCTTGAGCTAATCGGACCATCTTTATCAGTGCGTTTCACACTATCACCCGTGATATATCCTAATGTCTTTTCCGGTAGAAAATGGTCGACATAGATAACACTGATTGCCATTACGAATAGATAAATCCCGAACATCACTTTACGGGACATTTTGAAAATTTTTATTTTTTGTAAATATTCCATCGAATATTCCTTATCAAGACGAACTACCTAAACCGCTACAGTCGCCGATTGATGCGTTGATCTAACCCTGCACATCGTCAGATCGTGGAAAAACGTTGTGAATTGACATTGTGTTAACAACACCAGCCTTGATCATGCTGCATATTAATTAATAGTGGTGCAACAAAATTTGAAATCAAGT
>QKFI01000010.1 GCA_003251455.1 Tolumonas sp. | reverse complement strand
GTATGAGCGCAATTTTGCGCCCATACAAACATTATGCTACTGAAAGTTGTAACGCATGATTGAAAGTCGCCGGATCAGATCTGATTCCCACGGTTTGAGTGTGATCTCATTGAGGTTGCTCCAAGCTGTTAGGTCATCCCATCGAAAGCGGTCTCCAGTGAAGAATGACCAGAACCAACCAAGCACATAACCAAGCTCAGATGGAAATACTGCATTATCGAGCTCAACGAGTTGCTTTGGCCGCCGTTTGGTTGCCTTCTCGACCCGCTCGAGGTGTTCACGAATGGTCAGATGTGACTTCGGTTGCTTCTTCTCCAGCTTCCAACTCAGCGCCAGATACTCGATCAGTTGTTGGCTTTTTTTTTACAAATGCCGACTTGTTGGTTGCAGCCTCAAGGATCTTCGAGTCAATGCCTGGAAAGGTTTGAGTGCGAGGATATAACTCGATTAAACCAGAGACGGTTTCATGACTGATTTCTTCATCGAATGACCAGTCTTCAATGAGTGCCATGATGAAAGCAACGCCACGCTGTTCATCAGTAGGTGGTGTTTCTTCCTCTGCAACCTCTCGGTTGTAATCCATCATTTGTTTGCGCACAAATGGATGATCGATGCGTAAAACATCAATCCATTCACCGGTTTTTTCTCCGGCATAGTCCTCAAATTCCAGCCGAACGAAATCGGCTGGTTTGTAGTCAGAAATTTTAGCCATCAGAATTAAACTCCGGTACGAGTCACTGAAACGCTGTATCCAGTGGTTTTATTCGGCTGCGCTTGGTAGTCGAGTTTGATCACTAAATCATCATCAGCACCTGACACGTCTTTGGTCGCTGTTTTGTATTTGATGCGAGTGAGGTCAAACACATAAGTTTTGGTGTCATCATCTGGATCAACTGCTGTAATTTGCAGTGCAGAGTCTGTGCCGTTCAGATACTTGTTACGGATAGTGTTATCTTCGAAGTAAGCACTGACGGAGCCAGAAACAGTACGAGCCTTGATGCTTGGCAGAATAGAGAATGACGAACCAACAACGAATCGCGCTTCAATGCCGTTATCGATGCTCATATCTGCTTCGGTAATAACGCTAACTGTTGAGCCACCTTCTTTGATTGCACCCATTAATGCGTTCATCGGTGAAGTAGTTGTACGGTCATTCAGCGTTGAACCGGTTGGCAGCGAGCTAACTGATTCGTGAGTACGACCAACGATATCGAATTCAATCTCGATAATTTTCTCAGCTGATTCTTTCAATGAAATTTTGCTGATTTCACAACCGCGATAGATATCGTATTTGTTATCAGTCAGGTCATCCTGAAAAGAAACAAACGTGAATGATTTGCGCAGGATTCCGCTATTCACTACGTTTGTAGCCCAATTACCGCATACAGCAGCAGCAATCAGTTCATCGAATGTACCAAAGGATAATTCAGCACCTAATGTGCCTTCCACGCTTCGAGTGCCTGGCGTCAAATCACCCTTTTCACGGTCTGAGCGAATTTCTGCTGATTCGATGTAATTGATTTTGATATCGAGTGAATCTTTCGTGCAGCGGAATACATCGAACGCTGGTGAATCTGGTGTCACTCCACTGGTTGCCTCTGCAATGAAGTACACGTCATGACGAGAACCTGAAGCCATTGAGCTTTCTCCTGAAATGAAAAAACCCGCTCAATGGCGGGTTACAGTTTGTTGAATTTGATTAGAAAGGAATTAGTTTCGAGCTAGTCGAGCAGCCCAATAGATGGTGATATAAGTTGGATACCAGATAGATTCATCAACAGAGACATCATTTCGTGAACCTGCATTCATACCTTGATTAAACGTTGCGCTGGTTATTCTGACTGAGCGGTCTTCGTATTGAAGATTTACGCCTTTTTTGAATCCCTGCCTGAAAGTATCCAGTAACGCGATTGAATCACCATCACCAGAACCAGCAGGCGCCATGATTGATACTTGATAGAATCCAGTTAGTTCATCCTCACCAGTAGAGCCGAGAGTTACCGGGCTATCATCAGCAGGAACGAAATCAAACTTGAGATAAGTCTCACCCTGCACAGGCTCAAAACCCGTGTTTGGATAGGCGATCCGATATGAACCAGCCAGCGAGATTGCCTTGTTCAGTAAAGCGATGCGGGTTTTATTCATGCACTGTTTACCTTGGCAACGATAGAGTTAATTCTGGCTATGTTTCTGCGGATCATGCCAGCCGGAGCTTTCTTGGAATAACCTTCAAACTCGATTGGATAGGCGTAAGGTAGATTGTTAGATAGGTACAGAACACAGTCACGGTTTTTGGTACCGAGAACAACACCAACCATTTCAGCCTTGGCTTGTTCGCCTGATTTGTCATCGCGAGCAATGGTGTTTGATGCAGGGCTGTTTTCTGTTGTCTGCCAGTTACCGCGCAATCGCCCTGTCAGAACTGGAGTATCAGAGATAACGCCATTCAACAGAGATGTTGTGATGGTTCTACGTTTCTCGTCGGTCTTAGCGATAGCTTCAACGCCAAACGCTTTGATTTGGTCGCCAAACCCCATAACTACCTCCGCGCCTGCACCTGATAGTTGATCACCGTTCCGCCCGGGTTCTTCGGATTAGGTTCTTTCACCGTCCAAGTTCCGGTATCACAGACAATCACATCGCCTTTCTTGATTTCATTGCCCGGAATACAAACGAACTTTGCATCACCCTGCAGAATTAACGTGCCGTCGATATCAGATGATGAATATTCAGTTTGCGCAGCGAATGTTGTGAAGGTTTCTTTGTTTTCAACATTCTTGCCAGTGATTGGGTCGTAAACTGAACCAGTAACGCGAGTGACAGTGAGTTGCTTTCCGTTCTCTTTGATTAACTTGGTTGCCTTCGCTGCCAGTCTTACATAGTTAACAGCCATGCAATCACCTTGGTTCTATCTGTGATGCCATGAAATCACTCTTGAGTTGTTCCATGGCTCCAATCATCACATACGGCTTGCCGCCGTTATGGAAACAATCAATCACATTTCCATCGCCAGAAATCATTATTGCGGAAACACTTATGCACTGTTCTGATTTCGCGTACTCAAGCATTTTTTCAAGGTACTCGATGACGGTTTCATGGTCATGTTCAGCCTTCTCGTTACGCTTAAAGCTAACAACCTTTAAATCAGCCATATCACCCCCGAACCAGCTTCACATTGCTCGAACCAGACGAAAGCAAACCCTTCAGAGTTGAATCAACCGCCGTGAATCTTGGCATCACCTGCTTTTCACCATCAGCCGTTGAGTATTCGACCTTAACGGCACCAACTACCTCTTCGGATTTGACGTTTGAACCAGTGATGGTTGGCATCAAATCATTGAGTGTTGCTTCATACGTCAACCGAGCCAGTGCTTGTTTCATCTGCACAGGGATTTGGTCCGCGAATACAGTATCTTTCCGAGGCCATGACAGATTCTGGAATTGTTCAGCCTGGCTACCGATGTAACTCTTTGCCTCTAACCAATCCATCGCCTGAAATACAAACGGCAGCAAATCATCATCAGCTGATGGCAAGTCAAACCCTCGCATCGAGCAATAATCACGTATGTAGGTGGCATCTGCATAAGCATTGAAATCTGCAGAGGTTGGATCGGTTACGAGAGGCATAGGTCACCTATTTGGCAATTTTCCAGTCATGCTTTTTCCAGTTCTCAACTTCATCCTGATGAACTTTGGCTTCTGTTGGACCATTTGGAAATTGCGGTTTGTCGCGGGTCATTTTGATGAGTTCAGGAGGGCTTTCCCCCTCCTTGATTACTGGTTTCTTTGGTGCCATTACAATCAACCCATCAGCAGCGTAGCGTGCGCGGCCTTAATTTCTTTCACGCCCCATGACAGACCTACTTCGTAGCGGATCTGGCGGTATTGACGATACAAGGCGATCTGGAATGTGATGCCTGACACTGGGTCTGTAACGTTCATGACGTCATCCGCGGTGTCACCACCTTCAGGCATTGCAGGAGTACGGGCAGCCAAAAGGAATGCACCTCGGTCAAATGCCATGTTTGCAGTGAAGCTATTGCCAACAGTAACCGCAACGCCATCTTCTAATGTCTGTCGTAAGCCAGGTGCAGCCAACGTGATCACGCCGCCAGTTAACCCAACAGCAACCACATATTTGTTGGCATCACCTTCGAATGTAACAACATCACCAGCATTGACAGTACCAGAGCCGGTATCAATCGCAATGAAGCGGTCACCTTCTGCATAACCAGCAACGTTATTCACTGTGTAACCTGTTCCCGTACCTTTGGTAACCTTCTTCACGCCAGCAGATGAGTGAATGTTGAAGCCTTCGACACGGCCTAAGATGCCTTCACGCAGCAATTGGTCAGTACCAGCTTCATTTGCTTTGAACAGCACAGACTGTTTACCGCGCAGATTGGCGATTGCTGATGAACCTAAGACCATTTGCAGATCTGAAGTTGGTGCGCCATTGTCTTCCAGCACCTGACGAGCCAGCGCAAAGTCTGATAAATCACCAGCAGTGCCGAAAGGTGTTGCACCTGCAGTACCAACTGCACGAGATGCTCCGAAATACAGAGCACCCAAGTCAGAATCGACTTCGTTTGCCAGTGTGCGGAATGCCTGAGTGAACTGATTTGCCAGAATGACGTTGTACTGACCATTTGGGCCAATCGCCAGTTGCTCTTCACCATTCCATTTCAGTGGAACCATTTTTGACTTGGTGATGGACACATCTACTTTATCGATGACCTGTTCACCAGTGTCTGGCGCTGTAGCACCTGGAGCGATATCAACAGCAGAAGTCGTTGGTGTTACTGGTGAAGATACAGTCTGACCTTTTGCTGCTGCGTCTGCTTTTGCGTCACGAGATACAGCGGGAATGAAGCCGACCTGTTCACGAGATACAGTGTCTAATGCAGTGTAAAGCGTAGGGATCAAACCTGTTAAGGTATTGCCTGCCATAATTTAAAATCTCCGGATTTAATCAATAATAGTGACCTTCTCCGTCAGCGCAGAGCGTTGCTCTACTGGTGAAAGAGAGTCGAATTGAGAACGTTTCATGGTTTTCTGACCAGCCTGATATTGATTGGTCATGCCGCTTCCTTCTTTGCCGGAAGCTTTGAGGATGTGATCTTTCTGCGGGTACTGTTCAACGAGTGATTCAAGTGCCTCATCGAATCCAGCGAGCTCACCGGGTTTGGTGCGAGAGTAGACTTTTGACCCATCCGGGTTATAAGCCACAACTTTCCCATCTTCGATTTTGAATGCATCACCGAAACGCGCCTGCACAAAGTCAGCAGGGATCGCCATCTTGTCAGCGATGAACTTGGAGCCAGTGAATCGACCGCCAATCATCTCTGTGTAAAGTTGCTGTTCCAGTGTTTGCGCTTTGCCGTTTGCTTCGTCGATTTGTGCCTGCATGACCTTGGTGATCTCAGCTTTCACGGCATCAACCTGACCGGCATCAATTTCTGATCGAGTTTGGTCACGATGTCGATTGCTTCGAGCGCCTTGGCTGGATCTGCGATGCCTGCAAATTTGGCTAACTGACCTTCAGCTGCTTCCTTCGCTTCACGATGACCTTTCGCTTCTGCATTCAGCGAGGTGATTTTCCCAAGTGCTGCAGGCGCATCGAATGGGATTTCCTTCCCGTCATCATGGATATAAACAGGCATATCGTTTTCAACAACGACATGACCATTGGCATCTAGTTTTAATTTCATTTGTTATTACTCCGGCCATCCGGCCAATTTGAAGGTCATCCGACCATGAACACTGCTTTCCATCCGGTAGGCAGCAGATAAAGAAAAACCCGCACTAAGGCGGGTTCAATTTGGA
>QKFI01000002.1 GCA_003251455.1 Tolumonas sp. | reverse complement strand
CAGTCGTTTTACACCGGAAACCAGCATGTGGGCGATTGCCCTGCCCTTACTGATTCTGGCTGGGTTCACGGCCATCGGACAGGGAACCGCTGCGTTTAACACGTTTCGGGAAACCGATAACCGGATTTTCTCTCAGGCTTATCAAACCAAGAACATGCTGCGTGAACTCATGAACTCCACTGGGGTGTCCCTGACCAACGTGTTTCTGCAACACCGGGAAGCGCTGCATTACACCCGCTTGGCGGAGTCTTTGCCGCTGGATGCCACCACCCGGTTTCAAACCTCAGCAACCAGTCTGATCAGCCAGGTAACCAAGCAATCGGCACTGATGTCTTGCCTCGACTTCTTCTCGCTGGTCTGTGTCGTGGGCCTTGGTTTTCTGTTCTATAGTTGCTGGCAAAAACAGATCCGTTAACTAAATTGCACGCACCGACTGACGAAGCACAAGATCTCCGGTAAATGAACTGGCTTCCGGAATGGCTAAGTCAGTTTCATTGAGTTTGGCCAGCAATAAATTCATCGCATGCGTGACAAAGGCATGCGCTGAAAGCTGGACTGAACTCACGGTCGGTGTCAGATAATCCAACACGGCATCATTATCAAAACCAATCAGAGAAACCTGCTCTGGTACCGCGATATGATGTTCCTGCAACGCATGCAATGCACCGATTGCCGTCAGATCGTTAAAACAGCATAACGCAGTGAATTCCGCTTTTCGCTGCAGCAACTGATTACAGGCACTAAATCCACCGCTGTAATACCGATCACCTTCGACAATGAGTAATGGGTCGATCGCAATCCCAGCATCCTTCAATGCGTTCTCATAACCCTCTAACCGCAATTGCGCGGTGCGTTGATTTAATGGTCCGGCGATATAAGCAATTTTGCTATGACCTTGTTGGATCAAATAATCCACCGGCATTCGAGCACCATACACATGGTCATACCAGACACAGTGATTCGGATGTCGAGGTAAATAGCAGTTCATCACAACCAAGGGTACCGGCAACTCATCAATTAGATCACTCAGTTTATCGCCATTGACATTGTACTGGTCATAAAATGAATTGTTGTAATAAAGCACGGCATCACAACGGCGGTCCACAAGAGAACGAATGGAGTTTATACCACCATTCTCTTCATCGCAGACCTGCGTAATCATCAGGAATTTGCCAGCTTTATCCGCTAAATCCTGACAAATTTCGATGAGTAACCCTAAATAATTAGATGTACTAGAACCACGAGGGATCACCAGCCCAATGGTATTGGTGGCCTGTTTCGACAAAGCCTGTGCCAGCACATTTGGGCGATAGTTTAGCTCTTCAATTGCCTTAAACACCGCTTGCCGAGTCGCCTCAGAAATCTTTGCTGTTCCATTTAAAACTCTGGAAACTGTCGATTTCGACACGCCCGCACGACGAGAAACTTCAAGCATAGTAGCCATAGCGCATGAACATCCAAAAATAGATTAATACTCAAATATAAATTGCTAAAATCATAAGCGAGGAGACTAAAAAAAACACAGACCTAGTATTGGTTTTCAGATAAAAAAACCGGTTTGAACACGGGGATGGTTCAAACCGGTTAACAGGTATTTTGGACGCACGGGCAAGATTCAGGAGCTCACCTTTCCGATACCTGACTCGTTAGAGTTCTTCTCCATTACTGGCGATGACTTTTTTGTACCAGTTGAAGCTTGCTTTCCGCAAACGCTTGCCGGTACCGTTACCTTCATTATCTTTATCGACATAGATAAAACCGTAACGCTTTTTCATCTCACCAGTGGAAGCACTGACTAGGTCAATCGGACCCCAAGTGGTGTAGCCCATCAGTTCAACACCATCAGCAATGCCTTCGGCAACTTGTTCCAGATGGTCGCGCAGATATTCAATGCGGTAATCGTCATTTACCGTATCATTTGCATTGACAGTGTCAACCGCACCCAGACCATTTTCCACAATAAATAGTGGTTTTTGATAACGATCAAAGAGCTGATTCAGAATGATGCGTAGGCCTTTCGGGTCGATCTGCCAACCCCATTCGGATGCTTTCAGGTATGGATTCATGAGGCCACCCATCAGGTTGCCACCGGTCTTTTCTCGACGATCCGGATCTGCACTTTCAACCTGACTCATGTAATAACTAAAGGCAACATAATCGACGGGATACTGCATCAAAATCGCTTCATCACCGCTTGCCATTTCAATGTCAAAACCATTTTCCTGGAAGAAGCGTTTGGAATACGCAGGATAATAACCACGCACCTGAACATCACCGAAGAACAACATCTGGCGATCTTTTGCGATTGCTTTCAGCGTGTCATCCGGGTTACAAGTATCAGGATAAGTTGGCCAAGCCGCAATCATGCAGCCAATTTTGGCATCCGGAATAATTTCATGACACGCTTTCACCGCCAGTGCGCTGGCAACCAACTGGTGATGCGCCGCCTGATATTGGACTTGAGTCTGGTTTTCGCCTTCTTTAAACATCAGACCAGCAGCGGTAAACGGCGCATGTAAGACACAGTTAATTTCGTTGAACGTCATCCAGATTTTGACTTTATGCTGGTAACGGGTGAATACCGTTTTGCAATAACGTTCGTAATGAGTAATCAGTTCACGGCTCCGCCAGCCACCATATTTGGTCACCAAACCCAGCGGTAAATCGTAGTGATTCAGTGTCACAACAGGTTGCATGCCTTTGTTGAGCAAATCATCAAAGACAGCATCATAATATTTCAGACCAGCTTCATTCGGTTCAGCATCATCCCCATTTGGGAAAATACGAGACCATGAAAGCGAGAGACGCAGGCAGTTAAAGCCCATCTCTGCAAACAAACTGTTATCGTCTTGATAGGTATGATAGAAATCGATGGCTGTGTGGTAAGGAAAATCGCCTAATTCACCATTTAATACCGGCTCAGAATTCAGAATACCGCGCGGCAGCACATCTGCAACCGATAAACCTTTTCCATCAACGTTATATGCACCTTCAACCTGATTCGCAGCGATTGCGCCACCCCAGAGGAAACCTTTTGGAAACTTGCCAGCCATGAAAAACATCCTATTCAATCGTTATTTTTTAAACCACCCAGTGCATATATCGCGTTCACCCCTGACCAGCAGCTATACGCACCGGGTTTAATTTTTATTACGCTGCAGCTTTCGCTTCTTTACCTTGTAACTGACGTTGAATTTCGATCAGCTCTTCGATCATTTCACGTGCCAGCATGGAGGTCATAATGTGGTCTTGTGCATGCACCATCACCAGGTTCACCGGGATTTTGCCGCAGCCTTCATCCATTCCGATCAGCATGGTTTGTACATCATGTGCACGTTTTGAGGCAGCAGATGCTTCAGCCAGTTGTGCATCAACCTCTGCCCAGTCGCCTTTTTTCGCGGCACGCAGTGCTTGCATTGCACAGCTACGTGCTTCGCCAGCGTTGATGATCAGTTCCATTACTGTTGATTCCATATCCATTTTTTCGTCTCCAATCTTGAATGTTTAATTTTGAGAAATTCGTTGATTACGCTGGATTTGCTTCCAT
>QKFI01000323.1 GCA_003251455.1 Tolumonas sp. | reverse complement strand
ATCTTTTCCCATACCACTTAATATAATGCCTGCAACAGCAGCCCCATATTGAGTAATCACGGAGCGGAAACAATAAGAGACAGAAGGACACACGCCATGTTCTTTCTCTCCTTGGGCCAATTTGATTTTGTGGTCAACTGTGATTCCCAGATGATGTCCTTCAGGTGCAATATAAATATTTCCCTTCAGAACAGGCATATGATGGCTGGCTAAATGGATAGGTAATGGACTGCTGAGACTGAGCCATTTCACTAAACCTTCCGTGAAACCGGGTGAGATGTGTTGAACAATCACGATTGGTACCGGAAATCCAGACGGCAGATTTTTAAGTAATTCCTGTAAGGCTTGTGGACCGCCAGTTGATGAACCAATCGCAACGATTTGGAGATCTTGGTTCTTTTGCGTCGCAACAATTTTTGAGGGCGGCAATTCAGAAGTCTTAG
Source organism: Tolumonas sp. (assembly GCA_003251455.1). Classification (GTDB taxonomy): domain Bacteria; phylum Pseudomonadota; class Gammaproteobacteria; order Enterobacterales; family Aeromonadaceae; genus Tolumonas. Next base: position 3,107 of record QKFI01000323.1, on the reverse strand, counting down.
CTCTTCTTCTGATTACTTTAATTTCTGACATGGCTTTGAATGTGAAAATAAGTTCATTGCGTAGTTTTTCCAGCTCGGTTACGTTATGAATCTGAGGCTTAGGAATTGCAGCCAGTGCGCCTGCATCAATCGCACGAAAAGAAAGATCCACTTGATTCGGGGAGTTATCACCACTGACGATGACGATTGGGGTCGGGGTGCTGGACATAATATGGCGGGTGACTTCCAGGCCGTTTATATCCGGCAGTTCAACATCCATACTAATGATGTCTGGTTTTAACTCCGTCACTTTTTTGATTGCATCTTTACCTGTTGTGGCGATATCCAGAACCTGAAATTCTGGATCGGATGCAAAAAAATTACTGAGCATAAATGCTGCAGTTGGTGAATCTTCCACAATCAGAATTCGTATCATCTTGAGGCCCTAAATAAACTTACGAATGATTTCGAGAAGATTGGATTGATCGAAACTCGATTTAACAATATATGCATCAGCGCCAACCTCGACCCCTCGCTCTTTATCCTGCTGAGACTCCAGACTGGTAACGAGAACGACGGGAAGGCGCGATAAACTTTCGTCTGCACGAATACGTGCTGTGAGCTCAAAACCATCCATGTGTGGCATTTCAATGTCCGAGCTGACTAAATCAAAATATTCTTCCTGCAGTAAATTGAATGCGCTTATGCCATCAACCGCAGTTTTAACATCATAACCGTAAGATTCTAAGACGTTTTTCAGTAAGGTTCTGGATGTGATGGAGTCATCAACGATCAGGATCTTCTTCTTGGCGGATTCTTTCTGGTTATCAAACGACGGTGTGGCCAATGTTGTTGTTTGAGGTTGCCCTTGTGCAGACTTGATTAGATCCCTTGTATTCAGAATCGGAAGAATAGAGCCATCTCCGAGTACCGTTGCACCGGAAATGTTTTTGATCCGAACCAATTGAGGGCCAAGAGATTTCAGCAATAAATCATCTTCGCCGATGATTTCATCAATTTCATAGGCAATTTGTTCATGTTCCGCACCAAGAATCATCAGTGTTTTAAAATCGCTTTCTTCAGCATCTTTTATTGGCGGAAGACCCAATAAAGCAGTCAGCGAAACAATTGGAATAATTCGCTGATCAAGGCGGAACGATGGGCGACCTTCTACCAGCTTCACGTCGCTATTATTAAGACGTAAAACTCGGATGACATTCAAGGTTGGAACCGCGAAATAGCATTGGCCTGCTTTAATTTGAATCCCTCGGAAGGAAGCCAGAGTCAGCGGTAAGATGAGCCTGAATGTTGTTCCTTTTCCTGTCTCTGACTCGACTGAGATGGATCCACCCAGTTGCTCCACATTTTCCTGTACGATAGCAAGACCAATACCCCGGCCGGATAGATGGGTGACTTCTTGTTTCGATGAAAAACCTGAATGAAAAATATAAGGAAGAAGTTCCTGATTCGACATTTGTTGAATTTGTTCTGCGGGAGCCAGATTTTTTTCCTGTATCAGACGTTTTATCTGTTCAAAATCAATGCCTTTTCCATCGTCAGATAACGTAATCTCGGCTTTACCGTTATCAGTGTAAGTCGCTGTCAGGCGAATCGTTGCTATTTTATTTTTACCGTTTGCTAAACGTGTTTCGACGGATTCAACGCCATGATCGATGCTGTTTCTTAGCAAATGAATCAATGGGTCTTTCATGGATTGAAGGACTCTTCTATCTAATTCCAGCGTTTCACCAGACATCTGAAATTCGATGTCTTTATTTAATTCTTGCGCAATTTGCCGTACCGATTGCGGGAAGCCCTGCGCGATGGATGAAAACGGAAACATTAACAGTGATTTCGCATCTTGAATCAAAGTTTCAATGAGACTACTGGCCTGACGGTTTGCTTCATCACAATGGCGTTTAATTTGTTGTGTATTTTTGATCAGGCCTAATAATTCACGATCCAGCTGTTTAATGCCTTCTTCTTCGAATCGATCTTTGTGAATCAATTGACGCCGGAATAGGTTGATTGATTCAGTTAAAGCCTTTATCTCACTGATATGTTCCCGGTAAGCCAACTTCAGCGACAGCATTTCTTCTGCTTGTAACAAAAGATCATCGAGTTTCGTTGCTGCAACTCGGACGGTATCGTGATGCGACTTTTTAGAATAGGGCGTTTTTGTATCTGCAGGCGGTTCTGAAATGGGAACGTGAACGGTAGTTATAGCTGGTGAAGCGCGATCCTGAGGAACGACTGACAGTTTAGCCGATTTCGTCAGAATTGGTTCTGGTAATGATGGTCGTGCGTTTTCGACATCAGGTTTTGGTGTAAGCGTTTTTAAATTAACAGACAACGAGTCCAAATGCTGACGGATCCGCATTGTTTCTGATTTAACTTTTAAAGGGGGGGATGCTGGATCTTCACTTTGCAAAATTTCCAGCAAGTTTGCTGTCACATCAGATAGGGTTGCCAGAATCGACTGTTCAGGTTGTACATTTTGTTCTCTGAGTTTAGCCAGTAAGCTTTCAGCTGATTGGCAGATATGTTCGATCAGAGGCAGGTTTACAATCCGGGCTCCACCCTTCAGACTGTGTGCACATCGGTAAATGACTTCCAAACATGAAGTGAATGCTGATGGCGTTGATGCTATCTGTAAAATGGCCTCATTGATTGAGGCGATATGTTCTTCCGCCTCAATCAGATAAGTTTTACATAGCTGTTCATGTAGTTCCTTATCCATCAGTGACATTAATTCACCTTAAAGCGTTCGATCATGCTCCAGAGTTTTGAACTCATTTCATTCATGGAACTCGTTGCATCCTCTGCCTGACGCATGCTGACCACAATTTGCTCACTGGCATTTCGGATATTATCCATTGCGATTGCAACCTGATTAATACCGGCTACCTGCTCATTCGTTGAAGCCAGAATCTGTGCCGAAGCTTGCACGGTTCCTGTCGCTCCCTGACCAATAACCTGTATTGCGCTGTCTGTTTCAGAAGATTGCAACACGCTATTTTCAACGGTTTTACCACCTTGTTCTGTCGCCATAACTGCAGAACTAATGGCTTTCTGTATATCATTCAGAATTCGTCTGATTTGTTCGGTAGATTCTTTCGATTGCTCCG
>QKFI01000072.1 GCA_003251455.1 Tolumonas sp. | reverse complement strand
CATTTCAACATTTCTCTTTGCTTTTTATGCCTTTCAACTCGTGCTTTTAAAACAACATTGGAGCATGAATCGTTGAAGGAACATGAGGGGAAGTTGTGATGCGAATAATTCAGAAAACCCTAAGCAGAGTCATCGTTAATTAACATTTTTTTGTGAAAAAAATGTTATAAAGCCGTTGTTTTTTTCATCAATAGGCGTACTATTTGTGATGTAAATCACATTTAAGGAGTTACATCATGACTGCAAAAACAAAACAAACAATGAAAGAAGTCGCTACTTTATCTGCATGGTACGCAGCAACATCTGCATTCGTTCTGGCTCAAAGCCTGTTCTGGTCATAAGCCATGCGTGCAACAATGCGGTTAGTCCGCTTGTTCCAGCCTATCTGAATAGCCGGTTAATAAAATCCGGCTATTTTTTTACCTGTAATTTCTTACATTTAATATTATTCATTTAAATTCAATTGGTTATGCGTTTTCTTTTTTAAAGAATAAAAAGCACCTTCCAGAAAATATTCTTCATCATGTAAAGTTTAATTACTGTTTATTTGTACAGTTTTCCACATGAAAAGACCGACCTCACCATTTCTGTTATCTATTTATGAATATATGCTGACTCGGCATTTCGCGATTAATACGGTGAATGCATATATTTACTGGATCCGATGGTTTATCCGGTTTCATCAAAACGAGCATCCGACGAATATGGGGAATGAGGAAGTGGAACAGTTCCTCACGTTTCTGGCAAACGAAAGACACGTTGCGGTGAAAACTCAGGCGCAGGCATTAAACGCATTGGTATTTTTATACAAAGAGATTCTTGGCAATTCACTCACGTTGACGCTGAATTTTCGTCGCAGTGATAAACACAGAAAACTTCCCACAGTGCTAACACCTGCCGAGGTAAAAGCGCTTTTTTCCGTTTTACCCGCACATTTGGTTTTGCCTGCGCAATTAATGTATGCCAGTGGTTTGCGTTTGATGGAGGTATTGCGATTACGTGTAAAGGATATCGATTTTGATTATCTCTCGATCATGGTCTGGAATGGGAAAGGGGGCAAACATCGTCGTGTGACCTTAGCTCCGGAATTGATTCCAACGATCAAAGAACAAATCAGACAGGTTTCTTTTTATCATCAACAAGATTGCCAGCATCCACATTATGCTGGTGTCTGGCTGCCATTTGCACAAGCTGAAAAGGAACCGGATGCACCGAAATCATTACTCTGGCAGTTCTTATTTCCGTCTCGAACATTAAGTCATGATCCTGAAAATGATGCATTACGACGCCATCATATTGGATGCGAGCTTATTGCAAAAAGCGGTAAAAAAAGCATCGAAAGACGCAACAATAGAAAAACCGGTCAGTTGTCATACCTTGCGACATTCCTTCGCAACACATTTACTTTCCAGAGGCACAGATATACGAACCGTGCAAGAACAGCTTGGCCACAGTGATGTGAAAACAACACAGATTTACACACATGTATTGCAACAGGGCGCGAACGCGGTCCGCAGCCCGTTTTCAGATCTTTAGTTATTGCCCAGTTTCAGGGTAAATAATTTTTCGTAAGCTTCAATGTACTCAGGGAATTGCTGCTGATATTCATTATCTGGAATACCGGTTAGCTCAATTTCAAAGGTACCGGAATCTAATCCACGAATTGTAATTTTTTCTGCATTGACCGGAAGCCCTTGCAAATCAGCAACATTCAGTCCCCGAATCGATTCAGCTTCGATAAATTTAAGCTCATCAATATCTGCATTAATCTGCGCATCGGTTTCTTTGCAATATGCGGAAAGAAAATCGTAGCCGGATTCGATACTATGAAAAGTGACGACGCCGGAAACAAGCCCGTTTGGCGGATCATAAGTTTCTAAACCACTTTCACCAATTACAGTGTCGTATAACCTGATTTGATAGCTTGAAGACACACATCACCCCTATATCTGCTATCTGTTAAATACGAAAAAACAGAGCGAAACGACAGAAGAGTAAAGGATAGGTGATTGAGATAGCAAATAAAAATGCTCCAATTCCGATGAATTGGAGCAAATACTCACAAAAAATCAGGAATGAACTGATTTTTTGGCAAAACGCTCGTTAATCAAGAGGGCAATAAAGATAATGGCACCGCCTGCCAACAGGCGAGGGATATTTGCATCCCGGTTCCAGATTAACAGGTTCACTAAAAGCCCTGCGGGGATCAGCGCGTTATTCATGATTGCCAGCGCACCAGCATTGACGAGGGTTGCACCTTTATTCCATAAGAAATAGCCGAGACCAGATGCACCTGCACCCAACCAGAGCAGAATTCCCCATTGAACTGGGTCTGTCGGATATTTTGCATGGCCGAATAAGAGCCAGCTAATCACTGAAATCAGCAACGCGCCAATATGGAAACAACCAAAGATGGCTAGATGAGGTGGCTGAACATCCTGTTTTGCCATGAGTTGTTTGTAAGCAACTTGTCCGATGGCAAAGCAAAGATTTGCGCCTTGCACGACAAAGAATCCGAGAATGTAATCGCTGGTTAAATGGTCATAACGGATCAATGCAGCGCCAAGCACGGATAATATGGCGGTAAAGAGATAGAGCGGTGAAAATCTACGAGCAAGCAGATCGTAATAAAGGGTGATGTAAATAGGTGTAAAGATAGTGAAAATCAGTACCTCTGGCACAGTCAGCAATAAAAATGACTGATAGTAGAAGATGTACATGATACCCAGCTGGATCGCACCAATTGCCATCAGTTGTAGCGTTAGTTTTTTTGTAAGCCAACGACGCTTCAGAAAAGGAATAAAGACAAGCGCGGCAAGAAACGTACGTGTTAATACCGCAAAGTACGAGTCGACCTGACCCGCCAGATATACACCGATCAGACTAAATGAAAAAGCCCAGATACCGGTGACTAAAACCAGATAGCTCATAAGTAAACCTCATGAGAAAGGATAAATGAAAAAACAAAAAAGCCTTACTTTACAGTAAGGCTTTGGAGATTTGGTCGGCGCGAGAGGATTTGAACCTCCGACCCCTGACACCCCATGACAGTGCGCTACCAGGCTGCGCTACGCGCCGAATCAAGTAACTACTTGATTTATGGTTGCAGAGTCTAAGTTTCCACTTTCATACTGTCAACCGTCAGTTGCTGGATCGCTTTCCCATTGATGGGCCTGTATTCACCTAGCCACGGCTAAATGCCAGACGCTGTCCTTTTTCATCTGAAGTGATTTGACCATTTTGATAAGCAACATGACCATTCACAATCGTGGTATGGATGCGGCTCTTAAACTGATAACCGTTGAATGGTGACCAGCCACAGAGATACAGGATGTTTTCTGGGGTTACAAGGTACGGGCTATTCAGATCCACCAGAACCATATCGGCAAAATAACCTTCGCGCAGATAACCACGTTCTTTAATCTGATAGCGTTCAGCGACCGCATGAGAAGTCCGTTTAACAATGGTTTCCAGTGAGAAAATACCGTTGTGATAATGCTCCAACAGCGAAACTAATGCATGCTGACATAAAGGAAGACCTGATGGCGCTTTGAAGTAGGTATTTTGTTTTTCTTCCCAGGTATGTGGCGCATGATCGGTCGCAATGATATCAATCACACCACTATTGACTGCGGCCTGCAGTGCTTTTTGATCAGATGGTAATTTGACCGACGGGTTACATTTAATGAGATGTCCCAACTTGTCGTAATCATTCTGATTAAAAAACAGGTGGTGTGCACAGACTTCTGCAGAAATGTTTTTAGTGGCCAGTTCAGAAAGAGATGCACTTGGGGTAAACAGAGAGAGTTCTTTTTCAGTCGTAATATGTAAGACGTGTAATTTTGCGTTGTATTTTTTCGCAAGTTCAACGGCCAGACTGGAAGAGGCATAGCAGGCATCAGCAGAACGGATCAACGCATGCTCACGTGCAGGAACGTCTTCACCGAAACGCGCTCTGGCTTCATCTTCCAGCACTTTGATCATCGGTGTATTTTCGCAGTGTGTCGCAATCAGCATTGGCGCTTCGCGAAAAATACCTGCTAATGTATCTTCATTATCAACCAGCATGTTTCCGGTCGATGCGCCCATAAAGACTTTGATACCACAGGTCTGATTGGCTTCCAGACGTTTGATCTGCTCGAGGTTATCGTTCGTAGCACCAAAGTAGAAACTGTAATTTGCAATCGCTTTCTGACTTGCCAATTCATATTTGGCTTCTAATGCTTCGATGGTGATGGTTTGCGGATTGGTATTCGGCATTTCCATGAAGCTGGTGGTGCCGCCGGCAATAGCCGCGCGAGATTCACTGGCTAAGGTGCCTTTATGTGTCAGGCCGGGCTCCCTGAAATGCACCTGATCGTCAATCATCCCTGGCAGCAGATATAGGCCGCTTGCATCAATGAGTGTTGCCTGGCCGTCATGTTTAATTTCCGGTGCGATTTTTTCGATGCGTTGGTTGCTGACGAGTACATCCGCCTGAAACTGACGATCTTCGTTCACTAAGGTAGCGTTTTTAATCAGTAATCTGTTCATAGTAAATTACATACTTATCTGCTGGAATGTTGTATTAATAATAACGCATTCTTAGCAAGAGACATTCTCCAATCTATAGGGTCTTTACATGATATTGTTTGTTCGCGATCTCACGGTCATCGATGCCTCTTACCTTTGTCCACAACGAGGCGTTGTGGGTGAAAGCTGGTTAGTCGATATCGAGCTGACGGGTGAACTGAATGAAATGAGCATGCTGCTCGATTTTTCCCGCGTGAAAAAACAGATCAAAACCATCATTGATGCGGAGGTTGATCACCGATTGCTTGTGCCAACACAAGCACCTGAAGTCGTGGTCGAGCAGAAGGATGATGGTTATGTATACCTCGATTTTCTAGCAGAAAAACAGACGATGCATCTGCATTGTCCGGAGCAGGCATTTGCTCTAATCCCTGCGCATCAGATTGATATTCAGTCAGTGACGGATTATTTATACGGTTTTATCCGCAATGCATTACCTGAAAACATTGATGGATTAACAGTGACATTACGCCATGAATTGATTCCGACAGCGAGTTACCATTATACGCATGGCCTGAAAAAACATGATGGTAACTGTCAGCGTATTACGCACGGACATCGCTCGATGATTGAGTTGTGGGTCAATGGCGTTCGCGATGAAGCTTTGGAGCATCAATGGGCTGAGCGCTGGCAGGATATTTATTTAGGATCAGAAGAAGATTTGACACCTGTCTCGACATTACAACTCAGCGATACAGCCAAAGAACTGGTGAGCGATGATGTCCATTACGGGTTTAAATATTTAGCACAGCAAGGGCTTTTCCAACTCGCCATCGCCAAAGCGCAGTGTGAGCTGATCGATACAGACACAACGGTTGAGTTGTTAGCCGATTACATCGCCAGACAGTTAAAACCGACGCTGCCTGATGACGCCTCTTTACGCGTGATCGCATATGAAGGTGTCGGCAAAGGCGCAATTGCAGAACTTTAGAATAACAGTAGAGAGAGATTTAGCATGGCAGAAGAAACAATTTTCAGCAAAATCATCCGTCAGGAAATTCCAGCAACATTGCTATATCAGGATGATTTGGTAACTGCTTTCCGCGATATTCATCCGAAGGCACCGACACACATTCTGATTATTCCAAACAAACTGATCCCGACAGTAAATGATGTCACGACAGACGATGAAGTTGCACTGGGTCGGTTATTTACAGTTGCCAGAAAACTGGCAGCAGAAGAGGGAATTGATGAGTCTGGTTACCGTCTGATTGTGAATTGTAACCGTGATGGTGGTCAGGAAGTTTTCCATTTGCATATGCACTTACTTGGTGGCAAGAGCATTGGTCGTTTAGTTCAGGCGGATTGAGCATGATTTTTTCAGCATTAAGCAGAATTCAACTTCCTGTTATTTCATTATTTTTTGTTGCTTTGCTTGCCGGTTGTAACGTGACTCAGACAAGAACCGGAACGACGACTCCTGTCACAAGCGTTGGTCAGGGCAGTCAGGGGGGGAGCTTATCCAGCACTCGGGAAAGAGCACCGAAGGAAATGAATCTTTCATCAGTCGTAAAACGGAGCGCTGCATCGGTTGTCAAAAAATCAAAAGCTGAAAAACTCAACAAGTCGTTATTGCTTTATGTTGATCGCCTGAGAAACAGCACCAGAGATCCGATTGATACGGAAAATGCGACCAACCAGTTGCATAAGCAATTGGAGAAATCAGGTCAATTTCAATTGATTCCCTTATCGAGAACTCTGTTTTATCAGCAGTCGCTGGAATATCATCAGGCTGAGGCAGTTGTGAATCCTTCATCAGCCATTCGCCTGGGAAAACAAACTGGTGCAGATTTGATTCTTTATGGGCAAATCGTGAAAAAAGGCACTGGCTTCCAATTAGTGACAACTATGCTGGATCTGCATTCCGGGGAGCTCTTGTTTACCGATCGTCAAACATTTAAAAACTAAATGTTGGGTATTCGTCCCGACTGGCTGGATCACGCGGAAAAACAGCTGATTCAGCAAGGCCTCACTAATCAGGCATACCGGCTTTCTCATGAAGGCCGGTTTTATTTCTATCGTCGGTCAATACCGTCCCCCGAAAGTGTATTTATTCAGAGAGTTTCAGAATCAGTCGTATTACAAACAGTTTCTTCATTAGGGTTGTTACCGGATGTTTACTTTTATGCTGATGATGGGCAAGAAATACTGATGTCTTGGATAAATGAACCGCAATGGGACGCGGTTTACTTTTCATCGAATGAAGGCATATCACAATTAGCGGGAGTGTGTTCTCTGATTCATCGGTTAGAACCGCCAATACATCAATTATCCCTATCGAATTATTTAAATCAGCTTTCTGAAAATTTGTATCAGATCCCAGATCAAGTCGAAAAAGCAAAGCGTTCGATGCTGATATGGTTACAACAATTAACACCGGTCAAACCAGTTCTTTGTCACAACGATATCAATCCGGCCAATTTGCTTGGTAAGAAGCCTTGGTTAATCGATTGGGAATATGCTGCCTTGGGGGATCCCGCTTTTGAATTGGCCAGTATTGCGAATGCGGGACAATTTACTGAAAGCCAATTAAGTGATCTCATTCGGGCTTATCAGGAGGCCGATCTGGATATTGATCCGCTCCGGGTGAGTCAGATGCGATACGTTGTGGACTTGGTTGGATATTACTGGTGTGAACGGATGTTGAGGTTGAGACAGGAAAATCAGTCACAATATCGTAGTTATCAGGCAGAACTTATTCAGCGAATCGAGGATGTCTGAAACAAAAAAGCACGTCGTCTGACGTGCTTTGAATCAAATCGTTACTGTATCAGATGAATGCTTAAACATATGAGGAATTTGAGGCAGCCCCCTTAACAGAAACATGACGACGACTATCAGGACGATGAATATGCCGGATCATTTGTCTTTCAAGTTTTTGTTCCAGTGAATTGATAGCGGCAAACAGATTTTCATGTTCTGCTACAGCGAATAATTTACCAAATGGAATTCTGACTGACGCTTCAACAACGTAATTATCTCCCTCTTTGTTGATATAAACATGTGGGGAAATCATGGGCACCTGCATACGTTCTATCTTCTCAAAACGAGAAGATACGTATTCGCGGATGGATGGGGTTACATCAATGAAATTGCTGGTGATTACGGGCAGCATAATCGCATCCTCCTGCTTGATTGATACATTCCACGATTTAAGCATGTCTTAAATGAATCACTAATATTGCGATCTTAATCACTAAACGACAGTCTAAATGCCGTAATTTTCCATGAATGAGATGCATGCAATATATCGTTTATATTGTTCGTCGCTTGTAGGTTTGTTGGACAGGTCATCTTTCTCTGATGAAAACACAGATGTGCAATCCAGATTAGTTCAGTTGAATGGTGTAATAAAATCTGCAACAAGAAGTTGCTATTTTTCATTATTATCTAATTTATAGAAAAATGAACTGAATGCTAAGTCTGTTATCATGGCCGAAACAAAACAAAAAACAGATGATAAGATTTCAATAAAATTGATGCCATCTTCACATGTCGAAAAGTTAAATAACAAGAAAAAACATTTTCTCTGAACAAAAACAGAATATTTTTGTTCAGAGAATAACTATGCACACAGCAATAAAATATCTACAGAATTATAAGAGATTACTAAGGCAGAAAGTTTATTAGTACGACCTGTCAGAAAAACCTCTGATATTTTAGTTTATTCTTTTAGGTTTTGATGAATTAAGTTTTCAACCTGATGATTATTATCAGGGTATTTCTCAATTACTTCCTACTAGATCCTACCTTGAATAACCCTCGAGCTAATCAGGTATTTTGCTTGATTATCGGTTATCTGACCGAGTTGGTCATTGGGCAAAACTAGGACATAATTTGTGCTTTTTATTCGAGCAGCATCAGAAAAGGATTGATAAGTGGCAATACTGGTCATGTGAAAGCGTCCCTCAACTTTTCAATGAGGTTTCTTCAATATAAAAATTAAGCACAGCATGAAATAAAATACATGTCACCTTGTAACAGAGAGGGCTATAATTTTTCTATTAAGCTGACTATGTCACCTCGTTTTATTTTAGGGAATGATTATACATTCATGAAGAATCGTTTTTTTGCATTGTTGTTTGGTGCAGTGCTGGCTGTAAATGCATATGCTTCATCGCTGACTGAACAACGGCAATTGTTTAGTCAAACACTTCAGCAGCTGAAATCTGGCAATACAGTGGTTCCAGCCCAAACGAAAGCTGCACTGGCAGGCTATCCGTTATTTCCTTATCTTGATTATTACGCTTTTTCTTCTCAGCCTGATCCGCTCATGCTGGGCGCCGTTGTCCGGTTTGTGAAACGTTATCCGCAAAGCTACTTATCTGGTCGCCTGACAGAGCGCTATGCCTTGCTTCTGATGCAAAATAATTTATGGCAAACGTATCTGGAACTACAGCCGACTGAGCCCCAATCCATGACGTTGCGTTGTGCTTGGCATATGGCGCAGTATCAAACTGGAAATCAGGGTTCGGCTGTTCAGTTTGCAAAACAGATCTGGTTCTATGGTCATTCTCGTCCGGCGACTTGTGATGATTTATTTACCCTTTGGCAGCAAGCCGGCGGGATGACTAAAGACGACATCTGGACCAGGATGAAATTAGCCTTTCGTGGCAATGATTTACGGTTGATGAATCATTTACATCAGCAATTGACGGATCCAACTTATGAGGCATATGCCGATCTGCTAATTAAAGCGTATAACCAGCCAGAAAAAATCGAATCGTTTTTAGTTCCGACAAAAAACAGTAAAACACGAGAAATAGCCAGTCTTGCACTGCAACGTTGGGCTGATAACAGTACCGAACAGGTGTTAGCAAAATACCTGGCGGTAAAAGTGCGCTTTCAGTTAAGTGAAAGTGATTTGGTCGCAGTAAAGTCCCGGATTGCAAAAGACATGATGCTGGATCGAATCAAGACGTCTCGCGCTTGGTTGGATAATGAATTACTACAGTTGAAAGACAACTCATTGCTTGAATTGCGTGTGCGTCTGGCGTTGGTCGAAATGAACTGGCGAGATGTGAAAAAATGGATCGGTTTGATGCCCAAAGCCGGGCGGGATGAAATTCGCTGGTCGTATTGGTTAGCTCGGGCTGAGCAGCAATTAGGCAATCCAGCCCACGCGAAAGCGTTATTCCAGCAAGCGAGTTACGATCGTAGCTTTTATGGTTTTATGTCTGCATTGCAGTCTGGCATGCCACTTCGTATTACGGAAGAGTCCATCAAATCGGATTTCTCATGGAAAGAAGCAAATCGTCTATGGCCAGCACTTTCCCGTATTGAAGAGTTGATCGCATTGAATGAAACATCAATGGCGAGAAATGAATGGCTTTTCTTGCTGGATCAGGTTAATTACGAGAACAAACTGCAGTTGGGTCTACTGGCGCAACAACGTGGTTGGGCACACCTGGGGATTCAGGCAACCATTCGAGCAAAAGCGTGGGATGCTTTATCTCTGCGTTTTCCAACGCCAAGAAAACAAGTTTTTGCACGATATGCAAAAGCACGTGCGATGGACGAAAGTCTGCTTTATGCATTGGCTCGTCAGGAAAGTGCCATGTATGAGCGAGCTCAATCCTCAGTGGGGGCTACTGGCTTGATGCAACTTATGCCGGCGACGGCTGCGCATACAGCTAAAAAGCTGGGAGAAGCGCCGCCACAACCATCTGCTCTGACCAACCCTGATGTGAATGTGCGGTTAGGTAGCGCCTATATCAAAAACCTGTTGGATCAATATGATGGCAACCGGATCCTGGCTGCGGCTGCATATAATGCAGGACCGGGGCGCGTCAGAAAATGGCGTCAGCAAAGTAATGGTCAACCGGTTGATTTATGGGTTGAAAATATTCCGTTTAGAGAAACCCGAAACTACGTGCAAAATGTGTTGGTATTTAACGCAATTTATCAAGAGCGGTTAAAGCAACCTGTCCAGTTTTTAACCAGTAGTGAACGGCAGTTACGTTATTAATCTTGGACTGGAATATCAATTAGTGCCTAAAATTTCGATTCTCGGATTAGGATGGCTCGGCTGGTCATTGGCAAAATATCTGGCTGGGCAAGGTGAGCAGGTTTCTGGTAGTGTGACTTCGCCAGAAAAAGCAGCGTCATTGAAAGCCCAGAGCCCAGCGATAACTGTGCAAGTCTGGAATGCCAATATGGCGCAAGATATTCCATCTGAGTTATTTGCGACTACGACCATTATCACCTTACCGCCAGGTAAGGTGGAGCATTATGCCCAAACCTTAATTCGCATTATTCAACAAGCCAAAACATCTGGTGTTCAGCATCTGATTTATATCAGTTCAACCTCTGTCTATGGTGGAACCGGGATCTGTGATGAATCGACAACGTTGAATCCAGAAACACAGCAGGCGGAACAATTAATTCAAGTGGAACAATTTGTCCAAGCTGCTGATTTTCCTGTTTGGCATATTATCCGGCCGGCTGGTTTATTCGGGCCAGATCGTTTCCCCGCGCGTTTTATGAGTGGAAAACAATGTACTGGCGGTGGACGAAAGGTAAACCTGGTTCATCAGAGCGATATTGTTCGTGCGATTACCATGCTGATTGGAATGCCTGTTTCTGGCGTTTTTAATCTGGCATCGCCATCGCACCCAACCCGAGCTGATTTTTATTCTTTTGCTTGTCAATGTGCCGATAAAAAACCTCCGATATTTATGGATATGGTGGATGATGGGAAAGTAATTCGTGCAGATAAAATTGAACGTGACACAATGTTTCGTTATGAAGTGCGTGATTTGATGCATTGGTTGGAACAAAGCGAGCCAGAATGAAGATAAAATCGTTGTTGATAGCCTTGTTTTCTTGCTGTTTTTTAGCTGGATGTCTTGATGTACCTGCCCAGCAAATTCTGACCACTAATAATGGCATGCGGGTTGTGGATCAATGCCCGGTCAAGATCCCCAGAGTCCGTCAACAACCACAGGGCCTGACTTCCACCTTCCGTGTGACCAGTTGGAATGACTTCAAATTACAGCGGCCAAATTGGAAGCAGGAGCTGTCACATTGGGTTGGAAAAACCGACCTGTTCCTCTTTCAGGAAGCGGTGGATCGCAGCTCATTTCTGGATGTCATCAATAAAGCGAATCTGAAATGGAATCAGGTTGAGGCTTTTCGTTTTGAAGGTGAAACGGCTGGTGTCATGAATGCTGGTGCTGTGTCTTCTATCTACAACTGTTCGATTAAAACTGCGGAACCTGCAATTCGTATTCCGAAATCCATTTTAGCTTCTTTATATCCGATTGCTGACAGTAGATTCCCGTTGCTGGTCATTAATGTCCATGGCGTGAATTATGAAATCGGGATGGGGGCTTATCGTCGACAAATGTCTCAGGCTTTTTCTCTGGCAAAAAGTTATCCTGGCCCAGTCATTCTGGCTGGAGACTTTAATAGTTGGGGTGAAAAACGAACCTATTATATCAACACCCTCGCGCAGGCTAGTGGTCTACAACAAGCGATTCCGGCACCGGATGTTCGGGTGAAAGTATTATCTGAACCGCTGGATCATTTGTTTTATCGGGGGCTTGTCTTAAATCAGACTGACTCCAGAAAAACTTCAGCGTCCGACCATAATCCGCTTTGGGCTGAGTTCAGTGTGCCTTCGACGATTCTTGCGAAAAAGACGTCACTCTGAATAACCTTAGAGTTAAAATGGTCAAAAAATAACCATCGCCATTCTGTGCGAGTCGGGCTATAATCCGCGACCATTTTTACCAATGATGTAAGACTGCTCATGCTTCAACCTGAAATCAAACTGTTTGAATATCCTAAATATTGGGCTGAATGTTTTGGCCCGGCACCGTTTCTGCCGATGTCTCGTGCAGAGATGGACAAGTTAGGATGGGATAGTTGTGACATTATCATTGTGTGTGGTGATGCCTATGTGGATCACCCAAGTTTCGGAATGGCGATCGTGGGTCGTTTTCTGGAAGCACAAGGATTTCGGGTTGGGTTGATTTGTCAGCCGGACTGGAACAACAAAAATGACTTCATGAAGTTGGGTAAGCCGAATCTGTTTTTCGGTGTGAGCGCCGGCAACATGGATTCCATGATCAACCGTTATACGGCTGACAAAAAACTGCGTCACGATGACGCTTACACCCCAAATAATGAAGGGGGTAAACGTCCGGATCGCGCCACCCTGGTTTATTCCCAACGCTGTAAAGAAGCTTATAAAGATGTTCCTGTTGTATTAGGTGGCATTGAGGCCTCATTACGTCGTATTGCGCACTATGATTACTGGTCTGAAACCATTCGTCGTTCAGTGCTTGTCGATGCCAAGGCGGATATTCTGGTCTTCGGGAATGCAGAGCGTCCGTTAACCGAGATTGCACACCGTCTGGCAAATGGCGAATCAATCGCTGAGATGCAGGATATCCGTGGTACGGCGGTGATCCGTAAAGGTCCGCTTCCTGGCTGGAAGGGGGTGGATTCTTCCCGTATTGATCAGATTGGTAAAATTGATCCTATCCCAAATCCTTATATGGAAAATGCACCTTGTGCGACGGAAAACGAACAACCGGAAGCTGAAGTAGCCAAACCGATTATTGTTCAGCCGCACAAACCGAAACCGTGGGAACAAACCTATGTGCTGTTGCCTTCTTATGAGAAAGTAAAAGCAGATAAGGTGCTATATGCACACACGTCACGTGTTTTCCATCATGAAACCAACCCAGGCTGTGCCCGTGCATTACTGCAGATGCATGGGGATAAAACCTTGTGGTTGAATCCGCCGGCAATTCCGTTAACTACCGAAGAAATGGATTGGGTGTTTGGCTTGCCATTCCAACGCGTTCCGCATCCTGAATATAAGGGCGCGAAGATCCCCGCCTATGACATGATCAAAACATCTGTCAACATCATGCGTGGTTGCTTCGGTGGTTGTTCTTTCTGCTCGATTACCGAGCATGAAGGGCGTCAGATCCAGAGTCGTTCTCATGAGTCGATTCTGCATGAGATCGAAGAGATCCGCGATAAAGTAAAAGGTTTCACAGGTGTTATTTCTGATTTAGGTGGTCCGACTGCCAACATGTATCAGCTTCGTTGTAAGAATCCGAAAGCTGAGCAAACCTGTCGTCGCGCGTCTTGTGTCTATCCGACAATCTGTCCTTATATGAATACGGATCATACGCCGACGATTGAGTTATACCGAAAGGCGCGAGACCTGAAAGGCATCAAGAAAATTCTGATTGCTTCAGGGGTGCGTTACGACTTGGCAGTTGAAGATCCTCGTTACGTGAAAGAACTGGTGAAACACCACGTGGGTGGTTATCTGAAGATTGCGCCGGAACATACCGAAGAAGGACCGCTTTCTAAAATGATGAAACCGGGCATGGGAACGTATGACCGCTTCAAGGAGCTTTTCGATAAATACTCGAAAGAAGCTGGTAAAAAACAGTTCCTGATCCCGTATTTTATCTCAGCTCATCCTGGAACCACTGATGAAGACATGGTGAATCTGGCGCTGTGGTTGAAGCAGAATGATTTCCGTCTGGATCAGGTGCAGAACTTCTATCCATCACCTTTGGCAAATGCGACAACCATGTACTATTCGGAAATGGATCCGCTGCATAAAGTGGATTACAAGTCAGAAAAAATGTTCGTAGCAAAAGGTGAAATCCGCCGTCGGTTACATAAAGCGATCTTGCGTTATCATGACCCGAAAAACTGGCCAATGCTTCGAACTGCATTCCTTGAACGAGGTTGGGGGCACTTGATTGGCAAAGGGCCAGAATGTCTGATTCCAGAGGAAAGCAAAACTCCGAGTCGTCAGCGTCGTCTTGAACAATTGCAGCGTGACGGTAAAGTTGCGTTGACGCGTCATTTACCGATGGAGCAACAACGTCAATCGCCTCAAGGCAAGCCATCTCAGAAATCCGCAGGGCAGAAGAGAGCTGGCGGTAATAAAAAGCCGGTCCTATCAAACTATGGTTCGGCGAAAAAATCCGGTACAAACAAGGG
>QKFI01000247.1 GCA_003251455.1 Tolumonas sp. | reverse complement strand
CATTCAGGATGTTTCTATCTATACGATCCAAATCCCTGAGTCTGACCTGTTCTTCCAGCATTTCCTTCCACCTTAGATATGAAACATAGTGATGATCACTATTTGTTTTGTTATGAACAAACTAAACTTTTATAAAGTCATAACTAAACTATGTCAATAAACCTATGGATCCTCTTTTATTTCAAACAGAACATTATTCTGAAAAAACAAGGAGATACCAGCATGATCATCGGAATCCCAAAAGAAATAAAAATCCATGAATATCGCATAGGTATGACCCCACCCAGTGTACGCGAATTAACATCGAGAGGCCATACTGTTCTAGTAGAAACTGAAGCCGCAAGAAAAATTGGCTTTTCAGACGATGACTATTTAATCGCTGGTGCTGCAATTACAAGCTCTGCAGATGAGATTTATGCAACAGCAGAATTGATTGTGAAAGTGAAGGAACCACAGCCAGTTGAACGGTCTAAGATAAGACCAGATCAAACACTGTTTACCTACTTCCATCTTGCACCAGATCCAGCACAAACAACTGACCTTATACAACAACAAGCCATTTGTATAGCATACGAGACTGTGACGGATAACAAAGGCGGTTTACCGCTTTTAACACCGATGTCAGAAATTGCAGGAAGGATGTCGATTCAAGCAGGCGCAACTGCATTAGAACTGAATAATGGTGGTTCAGGCATCTTACTAAGCGGTGTTCCGGGCGTTGCGCCTGGTAATGTGGTGATTTTAGGCGGTGGTGTTGTGGGGTCAAATGCAGCTCGCATTGCGCTAGGACTCAGAGCCGATGTAACCATTATTGACAAAAATCCGATGCTACTCAGACAACTCGATACTGAATTTGCAGGGAGAGTGAAACTGATTTACTCGACTCAACATCATATTGAGGAAGCATTGATGCTAGCGGATTTGGTCATCGGAAGTGTGCTGATTCCGGGTGATCAGGCACCGAAGCTCATTAAAACAACCATGCTTGACCTGATGAAAAAGGGTTCCGTCATTGTCGATGTCGCCATCGATCAAGGAGGATGCGCAGAAACATCAAGACCGACAACACATCAGAATCCTACATATATAGAGCAAGGAATTGTGCATTACTGCGTGACAAACATGCCTGGTGCTGTCGCCAAAACAGCGACTCAGGCTTTAAATAATGCAACACTACCTTATGTTCTCAAGCTGGCAGAACTTGGGATCGATAAAGCATTGAAGGCGGATCTCCATCTGCGAAACGGCTTGAACCTCTATAAAGGAAACGTAACGTGTGAAGCGGTTGCTCATGCACATCACTTGCCTTACATCCCGGCCGATAAGATATTGCTTTGAAGATAAGCAGCTAAAAAGTGTTTATTGCATCGGGTCTTAGATTAAAAAGCTCTTTGATAGATGAAACCGATAAGACTAATCGGTTTCTCTAGCTTTACCCATTGGGCATCATTTCTTATTATTCACTTATTATAAGATTTAAAGGTGTAAATATGAGCCAAGTTAAACATAGTAAGTTACTGATCCTAGGTTCTGGTCCTGCAGGTTATACTGCGGCTGTCTATGCTGCTCGTGCAAATCTGAATCCGGTTCTGATCACCGGGATGCAACAAGGTGGTCAGTTAACAACAACAACTGAAGTTGAAAACTGGCCAGGTGATGCTGAAGGTTTAACCGGCCCAGGCTTGATGGATCGAATGAAAGCACACGCGGAACATTTCAATACCGAAATCATTTTTGATCACATCAATGAAGTAACGCTGACTGAAAAACCATTTCGTTTAAAAGGCGACAATGCTGAATACACTTGTGATGCATTGATCATTGCAACAGGCGCTTCTGCCCGCTACCTCGGACTTGACTCTGAAGAAGCATTTAAAGGTCGTGGTGTTTCTGCTTGTGCCACCTGTGACGGTTTCTTCTATCGTGGTCAGAAAGTCGCTGTCATTGGCGGTGGAAACACCGCTGTTGAAGAAGCCTTATACCTTTCCAATATTGCTTCTGAAGTTCATCTGGTTCACCGTCGTGATGCATTCCGCTCTGAAAAAATACTGATTAATCGTCTGTATGAAAAAGTGGAACAGGGCATCATTAAGTTACATCTGGATCGTACACTGGATGAAGTATTAGGTGATGAAATGGGTGTGACAGGTGTTCGTCTGCGCAGCACAAAAGATGATAGCACTGAAGAACAAGATGTCATGGGTGTATTTGTTGCAATTGGCCATAGTCCGAACACCGGGATTTTTGAAGGCCAATTGGCGATGCAGAATGGTTACCTGAAAGTTAAAGGTGGCAATGAGGGTTTTGCGACTCAAACCAGCATTGAAGGTGTCTTCGCTGCAGGTGATGTCGCTGATTATATCTACCGTCAGGCGATCACATCTGCGGGTACCGGCTGTATGGCGGCGCTGGATGCAGAACGCTATCTGGACAGTCTGACAAAATAATTGCCACTTCCTGCTAAAAAATGCCGCTTGCTGCGGCATTTTTTATTTGTGCCGAATCAATGCTCATGACAACCCAAATGATGCTGGTTATTATCAAAGGAAGCGCTGTTATATCGTGTTGTTATGACTACTTATCTGACGCAACTGGATGCATCTTTACGGTTTCCATCTCCTGAAGATGCGCTAACCGAACCAAACGGATTACTTGCCATTGGCGGAGACCTTACCCCTGCCCGGTTGCTTGCGGCTTACTATAATGGGATCTTTCCTTGGTATGGCGCGCATCAACCTATTTTATGGTGGTCACCTGATCCACGCGGTGTATTACCCGTTCACGCTGTTCATATCAGTCGCACCTTAGCGAAAAACCTGAAAAAAACAACGTTCCGCTTCACAGTTAACTATGCTTTTATGAGAGTGGTGACGGGATGTGCGGCCCCGCGCAGTTATTCTGACGATACTTGGATCACTCCTGAATTTATGGCGTCTTATAGTATGTTACATAAGATGGGCAGAGCGCATTCCATTGAAGTCTGGGATGACGATGAACTGGTTGGAGGCTTATACGGGATTAGTGTCGGTCGGATATTCTGTGGCGAATCCATGTTTCACCTTAAACCAGATGCATCCAAAATGGCATTAGTCATCTTATGTAAGCACCTGCGGGAATATGGAGTTCCACTCATTGACTGCCAGATGCAAAATAACTATTTAGCCACTATGGGGGTTCAGGAATGGCCTCGAGCTGACTTTTTAAATGTATTACACGATCTAAGGGAGCAACAAGTAGCCGAAATCTGCTGGCGACCTCAGGAACTAATATTATGAATTCAAGACCATTACGTGTTGGCATTACTCCTTCACACCCCTGTAGTTATCTTCCTGATCAATATGAACAATTGATCGTGATTATGGACGATGACTATCGTTCACCGCAGGGGTATGAGGCGCTATTGCAAGCAGGGTTTCGTCGTAGTGGTAATGATGTGTATCGTCCGCATTGCTCATTTTGTAGTGAGTGCCATTCGCTTCGGATTAACCCGAAAGAATTTGTACCGAACAAACAACAAAAAAGAGTATTCAAGAAAAATAAAGATATTCGCTGGC
>QKFI01000203.1 GCA_003251455.1 Tolumonas sp. | reverse complement strand
GAATGCAAACCGTGAATTGCAGACCCGTTTCGATTTCCGTGGTGTCGAAGCTTCTTTCGAGCTGAACAAAGAAGAAATCAAAATGGGTGCTGACGCTGATTTCCAGCTAAAACAGATGGTTGATATTCTGCGTGACAAAATGCTGAAGCGGAACATCGAAACAACTTGCCTCGATTTAGGTGATGTTGAACATTCAGGTCGTCGTTACTTTCAGGTCGTGAAGCTGAAACAGGGTATCGCCACGGATGTTGCTAAAAAACTGGTTAAAATGATTAAAGACTCCAAAATCAAAGTTCAGGCAGCGATTCAGGGAGATGAACTTCGTGTGACCGGTAAAAAACGCGATGATTTGCAGGAAGTCATGCAGTTAGTCCGCGGTGCTGATCTGGGACAACCATTCCAGTTCACTAACTTCCGTGATTAATCATTTATAAAATGAATCACTTAGCCTCTTGTGGCAAAGGCCACCGGAGGCTTTCTTGTTTGTGGGGGTTTCATGTCAGACTCGCCGTGGTATGAACAGCTGTTTACCCGACGCATGTTGATCTGCGTTTTTACCGGATTCAGCTCCGGCCTGCCGCTTTATTTGTTATTGAACCTTGTGCCTGCCTGGCTGAAAACAGAGCATATTGATCTGAAAGCAATTGGTTTGTTATCACTGGTTCAGTTTCCTTACACATGGAAATTTATCTGGTCGCCGATCATTGATCGTTTTCCAATCCTTGGATTTGGACGTCGCCGTGGGTGGATGCTGGCGTCACAGTTGGCCTTAATTGTTGCTATTGGATCACTGGGATTCTTTTCACCACAAGAATCGATCTGGACCATCGCTTATCTGGCTTTTGGTGTGGCGTTTTTTAGCGCGAGTCAGGACATTGTGCTGGATGCTTATCGGCGTGAGATCCTTGCGGATAATGAACTGGGATTGGGAAATGCGGTCCATGTGAATGCGTACCGTATCGCAGGTTTAGTGCCTGGGTCGCTTTCTTTAATTCTGGCGGACCATCTTCCTTGGCATTTGGTTTTTCCGATTACCGCATTATTCATGCTCCCGGGGTTAGGCTTAACGCTGGTTTGTCGAGAGCCAACGATCGGCATCTCTCCTCGGACTTTACGTGAAGCGGTAGTTGAACCATTTCACGAGTTTATGCAGCGGCAGGGCGTGCAGAATGCTTTGCTGATCCTTGCATTCATCTTTCTGTATAAGCTTGGTGACAGTATGGCCACGTCACTGGCGACCCCGTTTTATCAGGATATCGGCTTTACCAAAACCGAGATCGGTTTGATCGCAAAACATGCTGGTTTATGGCCAAGCGTGATTGGTGGTTTGCTGGGGGGGATCTGGATGATCAAACTTGGCATTAACCGCGCCTTGTGGGTCTTTGGTTTGGTACAACTGGTATCAATCTTAGGCTTTTACTGGTTGGCAGGCGTTGGACATGATCGGTTCACACTGGCCGGTGTCATTGGTTTTGAAGCCTTTGGGGTTGGTGTCGGAACGGCTGCTTTTACAGCTTTCATTGCCAGAACGACCGATCCGCGTTACACCGCAACACAATTTGCACTGTTCACGAGTTTGGCGGCAGTCCCACGTACTTTTTTTAATGCGAGTACGGGTTGGCTGGTGGAGTCATTAGGGTGGCAATCATTCTTCTTGCTCTGCACAGTCTTAGCCATTCCCGGGATGTTATTGTTATTTAAAGTTGCACCTTGGAATTGGTCTGAGGGAGAAATAAAAAAACCGGCTTAGCCGGTTTTTTTATGCATGCATGGGGTCATTAATTTTCGATGCGGACAACTTTTTCGATCACGATCGGAGAAGTTGGAACATCGCTGGTGCGCAAGCGTGAATCGACGCTTGTTGGTGCAGCAGCAATTTTATCCAGAACATCCTGACCTGCGACAACGGTACCAAATACGGTATAACCAGCTTGGACGTTTGCATCCAGTGATAAGTTGTCATTCAGATTGAAGTAAAACTGACGGGTTGCGCTGTCAGGATCACTCATTCGCGCCATCGCAATGGTACCTCGACGGTTTGATAAGCCATTCCCCGATTCATTTTGTACCGGTGTATGGGTTGGTAATGGCATATAGGCTTCGCTATAGCCACCACCTTGCGCGACAAACCCCGGAATAACGCGGTGGAAGACTGAATGATTGTAACTACCATCGTCGACATAGTTCAGGAAGTTTTCCACCGTTTTCGGGGCTTTATCTGCTTCCAGTTCAACGACAATATTTCCCATGTTTGTTTGCATTTCTACACGCGGACCACTTGCCCAGACTAATCCCGGGATAAGCGCCAGCAGTGCCAGTGAACGACACTTCATCAGAATTGACCTTTTATTGCACCACGAACCTGATTATCAGCCAGTACCTGCGCCATGATGTCAGAGAGCTGTTCGTTCAACAGAACTTCAAGATCATGAATATCTGGGCGGGTGATACCGTCTTTCGATGAATAACGGTTATATTCTTTATTCAGAATATTTCCGTTATTCGTAATTGTTACTTTAATGCGGCTCTTGGCACTTGAGTTAAACATCACGCCTGGTTTTGTGAGTGTTGCCTGTAATTCTTCAACCGTCACACCGATAGTAATATTTGACATGCTGCCACGAGCCAGCCCTTGTTGCTGGAAACCATCCTGCAGACGTTCAGCCAGCATGATCTGCGGAGAAACCTGATTCGGGATCAGGGTGACTGGCGAGTCAGGCAATGCGATCTTGATAACTTGTGCACCAGTACGCGCATCCACTCCATCGACAGAGACATCAATGCCTGGCTGGTAAACGCTGTCTGGCTGATCGTCCACCACTGGGTTCAGATTTGCTTTCTGTGGCCAGGTGGCGGCACAGCCAACCATCACGATTGCACAGAGGAGTAACATTAACTTTTTCATAGCAGCTCCTATCGGTTAATACTGTGTAAGATAACGAATTTATTGTTGCTGGCAACACATTCTGCACCACCAAACAAACGTTTCAGCTTTTGGTGATATCCCAGATGACGATTTCCCACGATCCAGAGTTCGCCGCCTTTGGTCAGACAGCGTTTTGCATCTTTAAACATCTGCCAGGCAATTTCATCGGTAATGGTTTGTAACTGATGAAATGGAGGATTACACAAAATGACATCCACACTTTGCGGTTCAAGCCCCGTCAGAGAGTGTCCTGCTAAAAAATGACAACGAGATAAATCATCTGGTCGGTTTTGCGTAATATTTTCCTTTGCGGAAGCAAGTGCCATAAATGATTCATCGATAAACACGACTTCTGCTTCAGGATTTTTCTCTAAAGCCATCAGGCCCAATACGCCATTTCCGCAACCGAGATCGACGATTTTGCCGCGTTTTTGTGACGGTAAATTCGCGAGAAAAAAGCGGGCACCGATATCCAGGTTGGCACGAGAAAATACGTTTGCATGGTTACTGATCTGGTAATTGGTGTTTTCCAGTTTCCAGATTGTTGGGTAAGGGTTTTTCTTCTCAGCCCTTGGTGCTGGTTGACAGAAAATCAGTCGGGCTTTTTTCTTTGCGAGAGATGTGGTCGTTTCACCCAGAA
>QKFI01000071.1 GCA_003251455.1 Tolumonas sp. | reverse complement strand
CAAAACTGCGGATGGTAAAGATAAAGATGAAATCGTAAAAGCAGCGAATACGTATGCCGCAAACCATGTATCTGGTACTGGTCCGTTTAAACTGGTTTCTCGTGAGCAAGGTGTAAAACTTGAGCTGGAACGTAATCCTGATTACTGGGACAAAAAATCACCTGGTAATGTTGACCATCTGACTGTTGTACCAATCAAAGAGGATGCAACGCGTGTTGCTGCACTGCTGTCTGGTGACGTTGATATGATCGCGCCGGTTGCACCGAACGATCAGAAACGCGTTGAAAGCGATAAAAACCTGCAAATGGTTACAGAAACCAGTAACCGTATCGTGTTGTTTGAACTGAACCAAGATGTGGTTCCAGAATTTAAAGATCAGCGCGTACGTGAAGCTGTGAATCTGGCAGTGAATCAGAAAGGTATCGTTGACAAAATCATGAAAGGTTTTGCAACCGCTGCTGGTCAGATGAGCCCTGAAGGTTATTTAGGCCATGTACCTGACTTAGTGCCTGAATATGACCTGAAAAAAGCAAAAGAGCTGATGAAAGAGGCCGGTTATGAAAAAGGCTTCAATATCACCATGATTTCGACCAACAACCGTTATATCAACGATGCAAAAATCGCTGAAGCGGTTGCAAACATGCTGTCAAAAATCAACATCAAAGTTTCACTGAAAACCATGCCGAAAGCGCAGTACTGGACTGAGTTCGACAAGTGTGAAGCTGGTATGCAGATCATTGGTTGGCAGTCTGATACACAGGATTCTGGCAACTACTATGAATACCTGGTTCAGACTAAAGATGCCAAAACCGGTAAAGGTCAGTACAACTGTGGTGGCTACTCAAATGCGACTGTCGATCAGCTGATCGCTGAAACCAACAGTGAAATTGATGTGGCAAAACGTACTGCTAAATTGCAGGAAATTGAAAAAATCCTGATGAAAGATGCAGCTTACCTGCCACTGGAATGGCAAAACCTGTCTTGGGCGGCGAAAACCAAGCTGGACATCAAACCAATCGTCAATGGTCTGGACTTCCCATACTACGGCGATCTGAAAGTTAAAGAGTAAAACGTTGACGGGGCTGCAGTGCAGCCCCGGATTCGCAACCCATTAATGCTGGATTTTCGTGCATGCTAACTTTTTTACTAAAACGACTGATGCAAGCCATCATTGTGATGTTTGTCATTAGTGTTGTTGCGTTTGCAATACAAGATAATTTGGGTGATCCGCTCCGTGAAATGGTCGGACAACGAGTTACAGAAGCACAACGTGACGAATTGAGAACGCAGTTGGGTCTGAATGATCCATTCATGGTGAAATATACCCGTTTCATCAAAAATGCCCTCCATGGAGATTGGGGGACGTCCTATATTTTCAAAAAGCCTGCGTTAGACGTCATTCTGAGTAAGCTGGTTGCCACACTGGAACTGGTATTTGCTGCGACTATCTGGATCATTGTGCTGTCAATTCCGCTTGGGGTGTATTGCGCTATAAAACCCCGAAGTATCGGATCAAAACTGATTATGGGGATCAGCACTATTGGTATCTCGGTGCCAGTATTCCTGACCGCCATCCTGTTGATGTATGTGTTTTCAATTCAATTGGGCTGGCTGCCTTCTTATGGGCGAGGGGAGACAGTAAATCTGCTTGGCTGGAATTCCGGTTTCTTTACCTTAGATGGATTGGCGCATCTGTTATTGCCATCGATTGCGCTGTCTTCCATCATGCTGCCATTATTTATCCGACTCGTGCGAGCTGAAATGCTCGAAGCGCTGAGTGCAGAATATGTGAAGTTTGCCTGGGCGAAAGGATTGGATAAACGCAAAGTCTGGTTTCGTCATGCGTTGAAAAACACCATGTTGCCTGTCATTACTGTAGGTGGTGTTCAAATTGGTTCAATGGTCGCTTACACCATTTTAACCGAGACCGTATTCCAATGGCCGGGAACCGGGAACTTGTTCCTGGAAGCTATTACACGTGTCGATACACCATTGATAACCGCGTATGTCATTTTTGTCGGCTTAGTGTTTGTGATCACCAATACACTGGTGGATCTGCTCTATGGGTTTATCAACCCAACTGTCAAGCTAACGTCGAAGGGAGGTTAAGATGTCTGAACAAGCTTCGCTGAGCCGTTGGCAACGTATTCGCCAATCTGACTTTGTGTATTATTTTCTGAAAGACAAAGTTGCAATGGCATGTTTCGCCGTTTTTGTAATTTATGTTTTGGCGGCAGTTTTTGCGCCGGTCATTGCACCACACAACCCATATGATCCATCAACTTATGACATCATGGATGCAGAAATCCCTCCTGTATGGTTGGCTGATGATGACACTAGTTTTATTTTAGGTACAGATAACCAAGGGCGGGATATTCTCAGCACGATTTTATATGGTTCCAGAATCTCTCTGGTGATCGGGTTATGTGCAGTGGCGCTGCAATTATGCATCGGTGTTGTCGTTGGCTTGGTTGCGGGTTATGCCGGTGGCCGAACTGATAACCTTCTGATGCGACTCGCCGACATTCAATTGTCATTTTCTACCATGATGGTCGCGATCATTGTATCTGCTATCTTTCAGGCGATGTTTGGTGGCGAGTTCTATTCAAAATATGCCGTATTGATGTTGGTTCTGATTATCGGGATTTCAGAATGGCCGCAATATGCTCGAACAGTGCGCGCTTCGGTATTAGCTGAAAAGAAAAAGGAATATGTTGAAGCAGCAAAAGTGATGGGGTTTAAAGCGCCGCGCATAATGTTCCGTCATATCCTGCCGAATTGTTTATCACCAATTCTGGTTATTTCAACGGTGCAGGTTGCGAACGCCATCATGTCTGAGGCTGCACTGTCATTCCTTGGATTAGGGATGCCAGTCGACAAGCCTTCATTGGGATCGTTGATCAGCGTTGGTTTTAACTATATTTTCTCTGGTTCGTGGTGGATCACTGCATTCCCAGGCTTATGTCTGATTGTGCTTGTGATGGTCATCAACTTACTGGGTGACTGGTTACGAGATTTATTCAATCCGAAAGTCTATAAAGGCTGAGATAAGATACAAAAAAGGGAAGCGCTCGCTTCCCTTTCTTTTGAAGACGATTCAAGCCATCATTGAACTGTTTCCATCATCATTATCATCTTTCGTGCGGGGCATTTCGCTGACTGATAGCACGGCAAACCGCACATACATGATTTCCAGCACGACAAATAATACGCCGGCAAATGGCACCGAAATATTGAGTATGCCAAAGAACATATCAATGAGCATTGCGGGGGTTAGTGCCACAACACTTAATCGAACAAAACCATTGTAGCGCATGGTGAAGCCTTTACGACGAGCGATCCAACTTGCCAGAAAAGCATAAATCATGGCTTGCATTAAACGCCATGACCAAGCGAAAAAGACCAAGATGACATAAATCATCGGAATCAACATATGATTCGACATAGCGATGAACTCTTCAATCAATGGCCGGTCAATTGTCATATTGCCAAAACTTGAAAAGGACATTGTTTTGGTTTGTATGTCATTCCGGATAAAAATTTGCTGATCGGTGATCAAAACCGGGGCGGAGGTTTGGTCGATGTC
>QKFI01000368.1 GCA_003251455.1 Tolumonas sp. | reverse complement strand
TATCCGCCAAAAACTTCTCCGGAAGTGCTTGAGCAGATCCGTAATTTGCCGGGTGAATTTGTTTTTGAAACCTATATTTCTTTAAGCTGCCAGAACTGTCCTGATGTTGTACAGGCCTTAAACCTGATGGCTGTGATGAATCCGAATATCCGTCATACCATGATTGATGGTGCGCTGTTCCAGGATGAAGTAAATCAGCGTCAGGTGATGGCTGTTCCGACCGTTTACTTAAACGGTGAGGTATTTGGTCAGGGTCGTATGACCTTAGAGGAAATTCTGTCAAAAATTGATACGGGTGCTTCGGCTCGTGCGGCAGAAAAACTGAATGAAAAAGAACCTTTTGATGTATTAGTAGTCGGTGGTGGCCCAGCGGGTTCTGCTGCAGCAATCTATGCTGCTCGTAAAGGTATCCGTACTGGTGTTGTTGCAGAGCGTTTTGGTGGTCAGGTGTTAGACACCATGGCAATTGAAAACTTCATTTCTGTCAAAGAAACTGAAGGTCCGAAACTGGCGATGGCATTGGAAGAGCACGTCAAAGAATATGGCGTAGACATTATGAATCTGCAGCGTGCTGCAGGTGTGGAACGTAAAGGTGACTTCGTTGAAGTCAAACTCGAAAGTGGTGCCGTACTCAAGAGTAAATCAGTCATTCTGTCGACTGGTGCTCGCTGGAGAGAGATGAACGTTCCTGGTGAAAAAGACTACCGAAATAAAGGCGTTGCATACTGCCCGCACTGTGATGGTCCGTTATTTAAAGGGAAACGTGTTGCGGTCATTGGTGGCGGTAACTCCGGTGTTGAAGCTGCAATCGACTTAGCGGGTGTGGTTGCTCATGTGACCTTGATTGAGTTTGATAGCCAATTGCGTGCGGATGCTGTATTGCAGAGTAAATTACGCAGTTTACCAAACGTTAATATCATTACTTCTGCGCTGACAACTGAAGTGTTGGGTGATGGTAATAAAGTCAATGCGTTGACTTACAAAGATCGTCAAACAGATGAGATCAAGAAAATCGATCTGGAAGGTATTTTTGTACAGATTGGTTTGTTACCAAACACTGATTTCCTCAAGGGCAGTCAGGTTGAACTGAGTGGCCGGAATGAAATCGTGACTGGTGCACATGGCAATACTTCACTTGATGGTGTATTCGCTGCGGGTGACTGTACGGTTGTACCTTACAAGCAGATCATCATTGCGATGGGTGAGGGTGCAAAAGCATCTCTGGGAGCGTTTGACTACTTGATCCGCACCTCTGCACCAAAAGCTTAAGTTCTTTTCTCTTGTTAAAAAACCCGGTCGGATGTGCCGGGTTTTTATTGATACAACTTTATAGTTCCATCAGCAATTGTTCCACGTAGGCTTGCAGGAAGGCCTTTCTCTGTTCTGCTAGCTGTTTGCCTGCTTCAGTTTGCATGGTTTCTGCCACTTTATAGAGTTTGACAAAGAAGTGGTCGAGAGCAAATTGCAGATCGTCCAACTGACGATATTCAGCGAGTGGATCATAAGGATCAAACATCTCTCGCTCCATTCGTCCTGACGTGTAAAACACCCGGGCGAGCCCGATCGCACCTAATGCTTCCATCCGATCCGCATCCTGCAGGATTTTTGCTTCTATTGTTTTTGCTTCAATATTGGCGGAGAAGCTATGTGCTTCAATTGCATGACAAACACTGTCGATTTCATCTGTTGGAAAATTAAGCTCCAACAAAATCAGGGCGGCTTCTTTTGCGGCTAAACGCGAGCTCAAATGTCGATCAGGATGGTTTTTGGGCAAGCTAACAATGTCATGCAGGTAAGCCGCTGCTAGCAAAACCAACTCATTGGCAGGATGTCCTTCCTGTTGATTCAATTGACGCGCTGTTTTCCATACTCTGCGGAAATGGGCGATGTCATGGGCACCGTCCGTTTCTGTATGGTGTTGCTCCAACCAAAGCTCTAATTCTGATTGCCAGTCAGTTAGTTGTGCTGAATCTTGTTGAATCATTTGATTTTCCAGCCAGAAATTCTATTTATTAATTACGGGCGACATCATAAATCAGATCCATCATGGATCATGCAGGAATTGCTCCTTAGGGATCGATCACGGAACTAAACGGCAGAATGATTCACTCTAATCTTCTACCAACATGAATAATCAATGCTGGGGTCTTTATGAAAAAACATATGCTGCTCAATGCGCCTTTGTCTCATGTGATTGCAACGTTAGGACATACCGATCAGTTGGTTATCTGTGATGCGGGTTTGCCGATCCCTTCGTCTCCTGAGCGGATTGATCTAGCGGTCAGTCGCGGCGTGCCACGGTTTATGGATGTCGTTCAGGCAGTGACAGAAGAAATGCAGATTGAACGCGTTATTTTGGCAGAGGAATTTAAGTCTGATAGTCCGACATTATTTGAAGACTTAATGCGTCACTTAAAGCATCTTTCGGAAGAAATGGGGCAGCCGATTGGCATTGAATATATTCCTCATGAAGCATTCAAAACGCAAACACATCTGGCTCGGGCCATTGTCAGAACAGGGGAATGTACACCTTATGCAAATGTGATTTTTGTTTCAGGTGTGGTTTTCTGAGGAGGTTGCATGAGCAAAAAACTTGTTGTTTTAGGAAGTGTGAACGCAGACCACATATTATCGGTTCCTCGTTTTCCGAAACCGGGTGAAACGCTGAAAGGTCAGGATTATCAAGTCGTTTTCGGTGGCAAAGGGGCAAATCAGGCCGTTGCAGCAGGCCGTTCCGGTGCTGATGTATCCTTTATTGCCTGTGTCGGTGCTGATGACATCGGAAATACCATGCGACAGCAATTTATCGATGATGGTATTGATGTCCAAGGCGTGATCTCCGTTCCGGGTATGAATACAGGGGTTGCTTTGATCTGGGTGGC
Source organism: Tolumonas sp. (assembly GCA_003251455.1). Taxonomy (GTDB): domain Bacteria; phylum Pseudomonadota; class Gammaproteobacteria; order Enterobacterales; family Aeromonadaceae; genus Tolumonas. Next base: position 10,498 of record QKFI01000368.1, on the reverse strand, counting down.
GGAAAGTGGAGAGAATTGTATTGGTGTTGCAGCCGGTGCGAATGCCGCTTTAACCACAGAACGATTAGAGCCGTTTTTGCCTCTGATTGCCAATGCGCAAATTTTACTGATGCAGTTAGAAACGCCTTTAAGCGCGATTGAGGTCGCCGCACGTCATGCCAGTGCGCATGGTACGCTGGTGGTATTAAACCCGGCACCGGCCTGTCCTTTACCGCCATCATTATTAAAACTCGTGGATGTGATTACACCGAATGAAACAGAAGCTGAAATCCTGACCGGTGTTGCCGTGACGAATACACTGGAAGCACAACAAGCTGCTGATGTGTTGCATGACATGGGGGTCAATGTTGTATTGATTACGATGGGATCAAAAGGTGTCTGGCTGAGTGAGAATGGTGTTGGTGAGTTAATTCCCGGGTTTTCTGTAACGGCCGTTGATACCACTGCTGCAGGGGATACGTTTAATGGTGCACTCGTTACTCGCTGGCTTGAAGGACAGCCGATTAAAGAGGCCATTCGCTTTGCCCATGCGGCTGCTGCAATTGCTGTGACCAGGCTTGGGGCTCAACCTTCTGTGCCGATGCGGCAGGAAGTCGATGCCTTTCTTGAATCAAAAAAAGCATAAACAACTGGGATGGAAGGCGTACATTTCGCCTTCCAGACACAATGTGAACGATCCTTGCATTAGCTGATCTAGCCATGATATTTCCGGGAGGGGAATATGCATACTGAACTGGATAAAGCTGTTGGCTGTTTGGTTGGCTTAGCGATTGGCGATGCAGTTGGAACAACCCTGGAATTTCGCCCAAGAGGGACATTCCAGCCACTTACCGATATGGTCGGCGGTGGGCATTTTTGTCTTGAAAAGGGGTATTGGACGGATGATACCTCAATGGCCTTGTGTCTCTCCCATAGTCTGATTGACAGCGGTGGATTTGATGCGAATGACCAGATGCGACGTTATTGTGACTGGTATGATAATGGCTATCTCAGCAGTATTGGCAACTGTTTCGATATCGGCACGACGGTTTCCTCCGCTTTGCGGCGTTATCAAAAATCGGGCAATCCTTATTCAGGTATGAAAGCCAGTTGGACCTCAGGAAATGGCTCAATCATGCGTTTGGCACCAGTCCCGATTGCTTTCCTCTCTCATCCTGAAAAAGCAATTCATTATGCAATTCAAAGTTCACGGACGACACATGCTTCACCTTTATGTCTCGATTCTTGTGGCTGGATGAGTTCGCTGCTAATTGCATTATTGAGTGGCGGAGAAAAAGATTGTGTGTTTAACGTGTCTTATCAGCCACAAACTGAAGCAATTGCGACATTACAAAGTTTCGCATTTATCGATAAAAATTACCGGGATCTGAAAGGCACCGGATTCGTTGTGGAAAGTCTGGAGTCCGCTTTGTGGTGCTTCTGGCATACCCACAGTTATGAGGATTGTATACTGGCTGCTGCAAATCTTGGTGATGATGCTGATACAACGGCAGCTGTCGCAGGTCAGTTAGCTGGTGCGTATTATGGCTATCGCGGTATTCGTAAAGACTGGCGTGATCATCTTTTCTGGCATGACGAAATTACCTCTCTTGCCAGAAAGCTATATGAATTGGAACCAAACTTAGAAGAGTTAACGCCGGAGTGGACGAATGCTACAACCGTTGTACGATGAGACCCATTTACTAAGAGATATCACCTATCCAATCAACCGATGTAATTTGCCTGGTGCTTTATTGGCAAGTCTGTCTTTTCAACAATATCCGGCCTCCTTGCAACTGGATGGTATCGAGGTTTTCTATCATGACTTGTTTGATCAACTGGTGACCTGCAGGGACTCAAAAAAGCGGGTAGAAATATTTACCGACTATATGGCGGTTCGCTTTCGGTTGCCGGAGGCTCGGTTGCACTTTCGTGCTGAGGCAGATCCGGTGCCACGTCCGCAGAGTAATTACCGAAAACTACTGTTGGGGTGGTTGTTTGATTCAGACAGTGATTCTGGGGCGGCTTGGCGGCAATGGGTAGAGTCCCGTTTTGGATTACGAACCATCTATCATCACCAGCCTATCGAGTTTCATGACTCTGATGCCTATTTACGTTATATGCGCGCTTGTATTCGAGCCACATATCAAACCAACGATCTCTATGGTCAACTCGATCTGCTGTATAGTTTTTGCCAATACCAACTGGCACAAAACTTCCCCGAACAGACCCATATGGTTTTATACCGGGGAAGCCATGAATCAGTTGGTTACAAATATGAAAAAGAAACAGTATTACTGCTAAATAATCTCAGTTCTTGTAGTAGTGATATTGATGAGGCGTATCGTTTTGGACCCAAAGTTGTCGAAATGCGAGTGCCAATGAGCAAGATTGTTTGCTTTGATACTTTATTGCCGAGGGGCTTAAACGGGGAGCAAGAGTTCATGGTTTTGGGTGGACTCTACAGGGTCAAACGAGTGTGGTGATAATATCAATGTGAAGTTGGCAACAAGCACTGATGTCTCACTTCAAGATCTCACAACCTCAAATAGAAAAAGGACACATGATGTGCCCTTTTACTTTTCTGAATAAGCTCGAAGTTACGCCTGTACGGCCTTCATTTTTGCAAAACAACGACCAGCAGCTGCCAGCGTATTTTCAATATCGGTATCGCTGTGCGCCATGGATAAGAAGCCAGCTTCATACGCAGACGGTGCGAGGTAGACTCCTTCTTCCAGCATCAGATGATAGAATTGTTTGAATGCATTGATATCGCAACGACTGACTTGTTCAAAACTGGTAATGTTGTTTTCTTTTGTAAAAAAGAAACCAAACATCGCACCGATGTAGTTCACCGCCATTGGAATATCATATTTAGCGGCTTCGGTCTTCAGCCCTTCGGCAATCTGGCGCGTTTTTTCTGCCAGCGCTTCATATAATCCTGGCTGTTGAATCGCTTTTAGCATTGCGATCCCTGCTGCCATGGCGACCGGGTTTCCAGATAAGGTACCCGCTTGGTACACTGGGCCGGTCGGAGCAATGTAAGCCATGATTTCTTTTTTACCACCGAAAGCGCCCACAGGCATGCCGCCACCGATAATTTTCCCCAGCGTGGTCAGGTCTGGGGTAATGCCATAATAACCTTGTGCACCTTGCAGGCTCACACGGAAACCAGTCATGACCTCATCAATGATGAGCAATGCGCCATGTTTATCGCAGATTGCACGTAATCCTTCCAGAAACCCACGGACTGGCGGAATACAGTTCATATTGCCGGCCACAGGTTCCACAATGATACAGGCGATGTCGCTGCCATAAGTGGCAAAGGCTTCTTCGACGGAGGCCAGATCGTTGTAGGTGCAGGTCAACGTGTGTTTTGCAAAGTCTGCTGGAACACCCGGAGAGTTCGGTTGACCGAGTGTCAGTGCGCCAGAACCTGCTTTCACCAGCAGACAATCGGCATGACCATGGTAACAACCTTCAAATTTGACGATTTTGTCCCGACCGGTATAACCACGGGCGAGGCGGATGGCACTCATGGTCGCTTCGGTTCCGGAGTTCACCATACGAACCATTTCCATGGTTGGCATGATAGAACGGATCAGCTCGGCCATCTGCACTTCACTTTCTGTTGGTGCACCATAACTCAGACCATTTTCGACCGCATTCAACACCGCTTGTTTGATTTCCGGATGATTATGGCCAAGCAGCATTGGACCCCAGGAACCAACATAGTCGATGTATTGGTTACCATCCACGTCGTAGAGGTAAGCACCATCCGCTTTTGCGATAAAACGTGGCGTGCCCCCGACACCATTAAACGCACGAACTGGTGAGTTGACACCACCGGGGATAGCAGCTTGTGCAGCAGAGAAAAGTTGCTCTGAACGGAGAGTAGTCTGAGTCATGATTGCCTGTGAAATTGTCTGCAAATGTAGCTCGACTATAACGCAAAAATAGATAAAGCAGAAAAAATCTACCAGTGATACATTATTCAGTTCATCAAGATTGTCTAATACTTGAACTGTTTAGTCAGGTATTACATAATTCACGCATTACGCCAATCCGTAATCAGTGTGATTTTGGCGACAGAACAGAGAGGTAGTTATGAGTGATGTAGCAATGCAGTTTCCCATTGAGATGACCGATGCGGCGGCGGCGAAAATTAAAGCGTTGATCACCGAAGAGGAAAATCCGGAACTGAAATTGCGGGTCTATATTACCGGCGGTGGTTGTTCTGGCTTCCAGTATGGTTTTACGTTTGATGAAAAAATCAATGAGACAGATACTGTCATCGAAAAGAACGGTGTGATCATGCTGGTGGATGGCATGAGTTTGCAATATCTGGTTGGCGGTGTCGTTGATTATACAGATGGGTTGGAAGGTTCACGCTTTACCGTTCAGAACCCGAATGCGACAACGACTTGTGGTTGTGGTTCCAGCTTCTCAGTATAAGTTGTTTCTTTCACGAGCCATAAAAAAACGTCAGCAAGAAGCTGACGTTTTTATTTCTAAACACTGTTATTTTGTTGCTTCTGCAGAAGATGTAGCTGCAGGTGCTTCTGCTGCTGGTGCTTCAGCAGCTGGTGCTGCAGATGCTGGAGCCGCAGGCGCTTCAGCCGCTGGAGTTGAAGGCGCAGGTGCTGCTTGTTCTTCTTTTTTCTCACAAGCAGTCAGAGCGAAAGCCACTAAACCAGCTAAAATCAGAGCGTTTTTCATGTAGATACCCTCAGGAACAACCATTTTTGGTTTGATTATTGGCGTTAAAAAAGTGATGAAGCTCACTTCTTTAATCCAACGCGATTCTACGCCCAGATTATTTGCGATCTCAATAGGGCGAAAAAAATATTAATATCTTCGTATGAAAACCTATTTTCCTGGGTATAAAGCGCCTAAGATTGTAGGTTTTCGTGCCCCGGTTACTGCTGGCAAATTCCCTGAACGCTTTTCCACAAAGCAGTGAGCAAGCCAGGCAAATGCGATCGATTCCACCCAATCCGGATGCATGCCTAATGCATCTGTTGATGCTCCCGTCCAGTCAGGTAAATGCGCCAGAATCCGCTCGCAGAGGAGGGGGTTATGCGCGCCACCACCGCAGAAATAAAGTTCACTTTGAATGGCTAAATCCCGTATGGCCTCAGCACTGCTTTGTGCGGTCAATTCCAGTAAAGTTCGTTGGATGTCAGCTGTGGATAGATTGTTAAAATCAGCCAGTATCGAATGGAGCCAGTTGGGCGTGAATGTTTCCCGCCCCGTACTTTTCGGATATGGCAGCGCAAAATACGCATGAGATAGAAAAGCATCCAGCAGTGGATGATGAACTGTTCCGCTCGCTGCCCATTTCCCGCCCGCATCATATTGCCCGGTATGGTGTAGGCGGTACCAGGCATCCATCAGCGTATTGCCGGGGCCAGTATCAAAACCAAACACTTGTTCACTGTTGCCGGGCAAGACAGAAACATTTGCAATACCGCCGATATTCAGAATAAACCGGGGTTGATTGGCGATGCCAAAGACGGCTTGATGAAACGCAGGCACAAGTGGCGCACCTTGGCCCCCCAGGGCGATGTCTTTCATGCGAAAATCACAGATCACATCAATATCCGTGAGGGCAGCAAGTCGTGCGCCGTTACCAATCTGAAGGGTAAAACCAAGTTCAGGTCGGTGTCGGATGGTTTGTCCATGAGAACCAATTGCGGTAATAGCGGAGGATTTCACGCCGCTTTTCTTTAAGAGCGCCTGGACTGCAATCGCGAATTGTTCGGCAACTTCCTGATCAAGTTTACCCATCCGGTCAATCTCATTTTCTCCCGGGGTGCAAATCGCATGCAGACGCGTCACGATCTCTGTTGGCCAAGATTCCGCATGCGTGGCGATGAGAGTAGGTTGATCATCGTGTGGCTGAAATTCAACAAGCGTGGCATCAATACCATCCATACTGGTGCCGGACATCAAGCCAATATACAACGCCATTTTTACCTTCCTGACCATTCAATTTACGCAATGACAGTTTACTTCCTTTTCATGTGCGCAGCCATTTCGTAAACTGTGCGGCAATTTGAAAATGAATTGGAGTAAATGGCATGTCCGAGTTGGAAACCGCATTAGCTGAGATTAAGCGCGGTGCAGAAGAAATCCTGGTTGAAGAAGAGCTGATTGCAAAATTAAAAGAAGGTCGTCCATTGCGTATCAAGCTGGGGATGGATCCAACAGCACCAGATATTCACCTCGGTCATACTGTTATTCTGAATAAACTGCGTACCTTTCAGGATCTGGGACATGAAATCATTCTTTTGATTGGTGATTTCACCGCACTGGTTGGTGACCCGACAGGTAAAAATGCAACGCGTCCGCCATTGTCTGAAGAAGATATCAAAGTGAATGCGGCAACCTACGCTGAACAGGCATTTAAGATCCTGGATCCCGCGCGTACCCGTATCGAATATAACTCAACCTGGCTGAAAGAGCTGGGCGCAACCGGCATGATCAAGTTAGCGTCGAAACAAACCGTTGCCCGTATGCTGGAACGTGATGATTTCAAAAAGCGTTATGCCAATGGTCAGTCGATCGCAATTCATGAATTCCTGTACCCACTGTTGCAAGGTTATGACTCTGTTGCCCTGAAAGCGGATATCGAGCTGGGTGGTACGGATCAGAAATTCAACCTGTTGATGGGGCGTGAACTGCAGAAAGATGCTGGTCAGCCAGCACAATGTATTTTGATGATGCCATTGCTGGTGGGTCTGGACGGCGTGAAGAAAATGTCCAAATCTGCAGCTAACTACATTGGTGTGCATGATGCGCCAAATGATATGTTCGGCAAAATCATGTCGATCTCTGATGATCTGATGTGGAGTTACTACGAACTGTTATCGACTCGTCCACTGGCTGAAATCGAGCAATTTAAAGCAGATATCGCAGCAAATGCATTGAATCCTCGTGACGTGAAAATCTGGTTAGCGAAAGAAATCATTGCTCGTTATCACAATGCAGAGGCAGCTGAAGCTGCACATAATGACTTTACTCAGCGTTTCTCAAAAAATGCGATCCCGGATGAAATGCCGGAAATCACGCTCGCTGGTGGTGAAGCAGGTGTTGCTGTTGCCAATATGCTAAAAGAGGCCGGGCTGGTTGAGACTACGTCTGAAGCGATGCGCATGATGAAACAAAACGCGGTTAAACGTGATGGTGAAGTGATTGCTGATAGCAAATTACTCGTCACTACAGGGACTGCTGTGTGGCAGGTCGGTAAACGTAAATTTGCCAGAATTACCATCGCTTAAGTTCTCTTCAGATAAAAGTCCTGTTCTCAAGAGCAGGACTTTTCTTTTTCACTCGTATCACACGCCAAAATTAAACATTCATTCTGATACCCGCTTCCATTTCATATATGTGTCTGCATCCAATACAAATAAGTATTTACTGCGAAAAGGGAATGTTGCTTCCGCAGAAATGCCTTCTGGTAATTTCTTGGCATTGACGATCACCTTTGCTGTCGGATGCGCAGATAGCCATTGTTGAGTCGACGGCCAATCCATGCCATCAAATGACATCAGTGGTTCGGTTAGCCGACCGGAAAACTGAAAGAGATCTGGATATTTTATCTCATATGCCACAGGAATTTTTTGCTGCTGATAGGTTGCGACAAGCGCAGCCGTTTTGCTGACGTTTTGGTATTGGGTGAAATATGTCTGCCCCGCGATCAGGATTGCAGCCAGCAGAATTGGGGAGGAAGCGGATAACCAAATAAATTTGTGCTGCATTTTATTTCTGACGAGCACATAACTGATCCCGAGTAAGAGCAGCCCTGCCGGGAGCGCAGGCCAACCCGGAGCATATTGGGGCAATATAAATGGCAGAACCACACTGCTTGTTAGAATAATGAAACCAATGATCCCCAGCAATATTCCAGGCAGGAAGGTGTATCGAATCTGATACTGACTCACCAGATAAGAAAGGAAGATTGCGAGCGCAGGAAATAATGGATAGAGATAATGCGGTTGTTTTCCACTGATGAAAGAAAAAACCAACAGAGGAATGAAAAACCAGCTTCCCAAAAAAATCAGTGTGGGCTGGTATGGCCAATAACTGATATTTTTAAAAAAGTTGATCTGTCGTTGTCGTATGGTTCGGAAGAGTGCAGCGAAGACAACCAGTGACCATGGAAATGTCAGAACCGGTAACATCAACAGATACCAGTACCATGAATGGGCATGCGCGAAAGAGTCCTGCATCCGATCGATCGTTTGATGAAGAAAGATAGCATCCCGATATGCTTGTCCGCCCAGAATAGCAGCAGGAATTGCCCAGCTTAAAACAATAAAACTTCCTATCAGAATCGTCATCAGCTGCGTTTTGAACCATTTTCTGTTGGAAGGCATGATTTCTTCCCGCCAGAATGGATAGAGCAATAATGCAGGAAGTACATCCAGTAACATCACCGGACCCTTGGTCAACAGTCCGGCACCACAAGCGATACCTGCAATCCAAATGTATCTGGTTTTTTCCGGTGCCTTGCTCCATCGCAACATACAATACAGCTGCCATTGCACACAGGCTGCCAGTAATAAATCAAACATGGTCATTGGAACAAAGAGCGTCCATCCAGCCAAACTGATGAGAACAAGCGGGGCTCTACGAACAATGTTGTGAGTAAAGGACGATGTCTCAGGAAACAGCTCTTTCGTGATTAATTGGATCAGCCACAGATTCAACATGCTGAATAATGGGATCACAATACGTGCGGACCAGTCATGAACGCCAAAGATGGCCCAACTCAAGTTAATCAGCCACATTAACAAAGGTGGTTTATGTGAATAAGGCTCGCCATTTATCGTTGGTAAAAACCATTGATGATGCAGATGCATTTCCCAGGCAACCGAAATATAACGCGTTTCATCAATCGGAAGTTGCGGGCGGCAGAGGATTGTCAGCAGTAAAAGCAACAGGCAGATAACGAATGCCAATAAAAGGAATGCATGTTCAGAAAACAGAGGGCGTAATTTCGATTGTTTTAAAAAATTAAGAACCATGCATTCTCCTGTTTTCCTGACATGACGAATAAAGTTATCAAAATAAAGCATAGTTCTTAATTATTAAGAACATATGAATGTGATTAACAGCGAATAGAAATTACACTAGTCGCTCAGATCCGTTTGTGCTCCTTGCATCATGCGGTCAAAAAGCATAACCGGGCAGGAGGGGGCATATCGGTAAATGGTTGCCGGAGAACCACGCCCTTGAATTCGAACGCCGGTATCCGTTAATACATTCGCGCTTAAAATTCGTTCCCGGAACGCGCGCTTGTGTAGTGGATTTCCTAACACGATTTCATAAATTCGCTGCAGTTCCGGTAATTTCAATTCATGTTCGGCCAGATAAAGGGGCAAGGTGCTGTAGCGAGCTTTAGTGCTCAGTCTTTCCAGTGCTGTTTCCAGCAGCAACGCATGGTCAAAAGGTAATAACAGTCGTCTTTCCAGAACATTTTCCACATTGACCCATTGGGTATCTGAGTGCGTGATACTTGAGATACTGGTGCGGATTAATGCCAGATGTAAAACGGTCGTTGACCAGCCACGCGGATCGCGATGGTTATTTCCGACCGTAACAACTTGTTCAATATAGTCTGGTGTTAGGCCAACTTTGTTTTCCAGTATCCGGCAGGTTGCTTCTTCAAGCGTCTGATCGGTGTCTTCATAGACCCACCCACCGGGTAACGCCCAATGAGAGGCAAAGACTTCACTCTCAGCTGGTCGTTGCCATAACAAGACTTGCAGTTGATTATCGAGAATACGCAGTAATACCGCATCAATGGTGCTGATCATGATACTTCACTATACAAGGGGGTGTGAGACAGGAAATCCACAACGGATGGCGTTGTCATGCCCTGAATGCTGTGATGTTGCTGAATCGCATGCCGGATTGTTGTGCTCCGAACCGGCACCCGCTCTTTCACAACCATCAATGGCCACTGTTTCTTGATTTCATCAGCACGGTGAAAACGGTCAAACGCAGCCGCATTATCCGGCCCGATTAACAGATATAAAGTATCTTCCGGTTGGATCCGTTGCTGCAAGGCGAATAGTAAATCGTAGCTATATACCGGCGCTTCCCCTGCAATTTCATGTTCAATCGCACAAAGGCGGATACGTGGATCGTTCAAGTCGTGAATAAATGCAGCTACCATCTGACAGCGTTGTTCATAAGGCGCCATGGATTTTCCCCAGGCATGGCGAAAGGACGGAACCAGCCAAACTTCATCACATTGTTTCAGGGCCTGACGGATCACGTCTTTATGACCCAACGAGGGAGGATTAAATGCCGATCCCATAACCGCAATTTTCGCCATTGAGCGTCCTATACGTTTGCTACTCTAGGGCAAATAATAATTGACATATTGGTTCCTCTGCAATACCTTTTGCGATATTGGTATTTTAAAGGAACCAATCAGAAGGAATCTGAGATGAAAATAGCTGCCATTGATGTTGATGTTCAGAAAACATTTACCCCACTGTGTCCA
>QKFI01000409.1 GCA_003251455.1 Tolumonas sp. | reverse complement strand
GATCAACACGACGCCGACACTAAAAAAGAGATACCCCATCCAGTCGAATTTCCGGGTTTCCTCTTTCATATTTGGCATATATAGAATGGTGATGATTGCACCGATGAAACCAATCGGCAGATTGATCAAAAATACCCATTCCCAGGTTGCATGTTCAACCAGCCAGCCACCAATCGTGGGACCAAGTAAAGGGCCAATCAACCCCGGGATCACTACCAGCGAAATCGCTCTTAAAAACTCCTCCCGAGGGAAGGCTTTCAGAATCGCTAGCCGACCCACCGGTACCAGTAAAGCCCCCCCAACTCCCTGAAGTACGCGAGAGATGACGAGTTGTGGCAGTGAAGTCGACATGGCACAAAAAAGCGAGCCAATCGTAAAGAGAATGATGGAGGCGAAAAAGACATGTCGGGTGCCAAATCGGTCGGATAACCAGCCAGATGCAGGGATGAGCATCGCGACGGTTAACATATAGCTAATCACGGCCGATTGCATTTGCAGCGGGCTGACATGGAAATCAGATGCGATTGCGGGTAGTGCGGTATTCAGAATGGTATTGTCGAGCGCTTGCATGAAGAACCCGACAGCGGCTAACCAAGGGAGGATGCGTTTTTCCAGTGGGGTTATTATTGTTTCGGTCAATCGCATCGCTCCTATTTGATTTTTAGCGTGTTTTACCGCCGTGGAAGATTTTTTCCAACCGGGCCTGAACCAATTCGAGCAGGAATGAAAGGATCCAGTAAATAATTGCTGCGGTGATCAGCATTTCCATATATCGGTATGCGGAACGGCCATAGCTTTGTGCAAGGAACATAATTTCCCACAGCCCCATCACGGAGACCAACGACGAGTCTTTCAACATGGCTATAAACATCGCCATACTTGGCGGGATCGCGACTTTCATCGACTGCGGCAGAATGACTTTGGCAAATGTCTGGTGTTTTTTCAGACCCAGCGCCATGGCTGCTTCCCATTGTCCTTTTGGAATTGCAACGATCGCCGAGCGGAAGATTTCACTCAAATATGCACCGTAACAGAGAGCCAGCGCAATAATACCGGATGGAATTGCTGTTGGGACGGGCCCCAACTGTGGTAACCCCTGATAGATCAATAATACCTGCAGTAACAGCGGGGTACCACGAAAGAATGACGTATAAAAAGTGGAAAGGCCATACGCCATCGGGTTAAGGCTCATACGTCCTAACGCAGCGAGCAGTCCGAGAATAATAGACGCAATCATGGCCAGAACGCACACATAAATCGTGAGCGGCACACCTTGAATAAAACCATCCGGTGATAGATGTAATCCTGCAAGATACGGGAGTTTTTTCCAGACGTAATTCAAATCAAGGTCAAATTTGGCAACAAACCAGATGAAACCGATCATCAGTGCCAGCCAGACGAGAGAAACCTGCCATTTGAATTTGCTGGTCTTGATGGCGTTGCTGTGCAAGGGGAGCATCCTTTCTGGTGAATCGAACGAAAGGGCGTATTCTAGCTGAATAGATTGTAAAAATCAGTCAGCAGAGAAGAAACAAGGGCGAAAAACGCCCTTGTTGGTGAATCTCTTTATAAAGAAGCGGATTAACGGGAGATATCAGTACCAACCCATTTTTCGCTGATTTTCTTCAGCGTGCCGTCTTTACGCATGTCATCAAAGATTTTCACAACAGTATCATGCCACTCTTTGTCACCGTCTTTATCAACGGCAACCCAGTTCGGATCTTCATACAGTGGTTTGCCAACGATTTTGAATTTGCCTGGCATTTTCTGAATACGTTCGTTTGCAGTCACGAGGTTCGAAACTAAACCATCAATACGTTTGCCTGCACCTAGGGACAGATCCTGATACTCCAAATCTTCGTTCTGATATGGCATGACTTGAACTGCTTTGAATGGGTAGCTCACTGGGCCCGCACCATATTTATCGACTGTCAGGCTTTTATTCAGATACTGTTCGTAAGAGCCGCCTTGTTGTGCAGCAATTTTCTTACCTTCCATCCCTTCAACGGTTGTCAGCGGCGAGCCATTGGTTGAAGTAACCAATACCGCTGGTGAGCTATAGTAATGAGTAACGAAATCCAGAGAACGAGCGCGCTCTTCACTTGCAGTCATCGAGCAGATGCAAATGTCCCAACGGCCACGCCAGTTTCCAGCAGTGGTCACTTCCCAGGCTGGAGTTTCGATTTTGGCTTTTACGCCCAGACGACGCGCGAATTCTTTGGTTAAATCGACATCCATACCATCCATTTCATTTTTATCATTTAAGAATGAATAAGGTGGATATGCCTGATCCATGACACCAATCAACGCGCCCCGCTCTTTAATACGGTCTAATGTTTCACTTGCCAACGCTGTATGGCTAATAGCCAATGTTCCGGCAACGAGCGTTAATAAACGCAGCGATTTGTGTTGCATGATCATTTCCTCAAAGTGATTAAACATACATAATCGTAAATGCACGTAAAGAACGCAATAGCAATGGTTACAGGAAACTGCTAATCCGGTATGGCGATTGCTATGCATTTTTATGTCCGCAGGGCGAAGTCGGACACTACGTGTATCTAATAAAGAATTTGCCCTTTTATTTTATCCTTCAATATTGTTCGCGGAGAAAACAATGCACGCAAGTGTTACAAAAGCTTTAGCTCACAATTTTCTTGGAAGTACGCCGAAATGGTACAAAATATCGATTTTAGCGTTCCTGATTGTGAATCCATTCATTATTGCAGCTAACCCTTTTGTCGCTGGTTGGGTGTTGGTCGCTGAGTTTATTTTTACACTCAGTATGGCATTGAAATGTTACCCTTTACTGCCTGGTGGTTTACTGGCATTGGAAGCGGTTGCAGCAGGTCTGACCTCACCAGATCAGGTGAAACATGAGTTAAGTGCGAACCTGGAAGTCCTGTTATTACTGATGTTTATGGTGGCAGGTATCTATTTTGTTCGTCAGTTACTGCTATTTGTTTTTACTCGTTTACTGATCAGTGTTCGTTCAAAGATTGTATTGTCTCTGGCGTTCTCTCTGATGGCCGCATTTTTATCGGCATTCCTTGATGCATTGACCGTGGTTGCGGTTGTCATCAGCATCTCTGTCGGTTTCTATTCGGTTTACCACAAATTTGTTTCAACCCACCCGGAATACAACATAAATGACGATGACGGTATCCATGAGCAGCATCATGCTGATCTGGAACAGTTCCGTTCATTTTTGCGTAGCTTGTTGATGCATGCCGCAGTTGGAACCGCATTAGGTGGTGTTTGTACGCTGGTGGGCGAACCTCAAAACCTGATTATCGGGGAAATGGCGGGTTGGCATTTTGCTGAATTTGCGATTCGTATTTCACCAGTATCAATTCCGGTTTTACTGTGTGGTTTACTGACTTGTGTGCTGGTGGAAAAGTTCAAGTTGTGCGGTTACGGTGCTCAGATCCCTGCATCTGTCTTTAAAATTCTGAAAGACAATGCAGATGAGGAGTCTGCAAAACTCAACACATCGGAACGCGTAAAATTATTCTGTCAGGCGATTATCTGTGTCTGGTTGATTATTGGTCTGGCTTTCCACTTGGCTGCTGTCGGTCTGATTGGTCTGTC
>QKFI01000292.1 GCA_003251455.1 Tolumonas sp. | reverse complement strand
CATAGCGCTTCTGCCGCTGCGCTGGTGGGTGGAGGCAGTAAACCAAGACCCGGTGAAATTTCATTGGCGCACAATGGCGTATTGTTTTTAGATGAGTTGACGGAGTATGACCGCAAAACGCTAGACTCACTGCGTGAACCACTGGAAAACGGACATATCACCATTTCCCGAGCTGCCAGACAGACGTTGTATCCGGCGCGCTTTCAATTAGTCGCGGCAATGAACCCAAGCCCCTGTGGGCATCTGGATGACCAGCAACGCGCCAGTGCTGATCAAGTGTTACGGTATCTGAATAAATTATCGGGCCCATTTCTCGATCGCTTCGACTTGACCGTTGATATTCCTCTGTTGCCGAAAGGCAGTCTAAGTCAGAAAGCAGAACGCGGTGAGTCTTCGGCGGCCATTCGGGCGCGTGTTTTACAGACGCGGGAGCGGCAACTGGCAAGGCGGGGCAAACTCAATGCCTTGCTGTCGAGTCGGGAAATCGAACAAGACTGTGTTTTATCAACCGATGATGCTCAGTTTCTGGAGCATGCAATTCATAAACTCGGATTATCTCTGCGGGCATGGCATAAGTTGCTAAAAGTTTCCCGCACGATTGCGGATATTGCTGGTGAACCGAATATCCAAAGACAACATCTGGTCGAAGCCTTAGGTTACCGGGCGATGGATCGGTTATTTCAGCGGTTACGGTCGCAACAGATTGGCTATTAATGCGGATGGTATCAACCAACGCAGCCCGCCATGAATACATCCATGTAGGCTTGAATGGCGGCATCCCTGCCGCCAAAGGCTGCTTTTGATTGATACCATCTGCATATCACGCACATCTAAGATTGATTCATAAATTATATTTTTGGTGGCATCTTTTCTTTCCTGAACGCCAGCAGTATAACGACGGCAATCTAACCGCCGGAGTGTGACGTGAATCCCGTTTTAACCAGTATGCTGTTACTGATGTGCAGTAACGTATTTATGACCTTCGCCTGGTATGGCCACCTGAAAAATATGGGTGGTAAACCGTGGGTAATTGCTGCAGTGGTGAGTTGGGGAATTGCACTGTTTGAATATCTGTTGCAGGTTCCGGCAAATCGTATCGGCCATACAGCGCTCAGTGTTGGCCAGTTGAAAATTATGCAGGAAGTGATCGCGCTGGCAGTATTTGTGCCTTTCTCTGTGTTGTATTTGAAAGAAAGCATTAAACTTGATTATGTCTGGGCGGCACTTTGTATGTTGGGGGCTGTGTTTTTTATCTTCCGAGAAAAAATTATGAGTATGGTCTGAGGCTTTATCACGAAAGGACGGTTTTTCATGTTTGAATTATCCCGTTTCACCTTCATTGCTCTGGGAGTCAGCTTATCGATTGGATTTGCGCAAGCCGACGATATTCAGAACCCGCCTTCCCTAAGTTCAAAAACTCCCTATGTGGCAAAAGAATCCTGGCAGAATTACCAGATGCCGCCATCAGGTTATCAGTTGGTTTTTACTGAATTGGTTGCCCGGCATGGTTCCCGTACAAGTACATCGACTGGGAAAAAGGATATCGAGCGTCTCTATCAAATCTGGTTATCCGCACAGGAAAACGGGGCGTTGACCCCACTCGGTCAACAGTTGGGTCCTCAGTTACTGGCTTTGCTGGCTGCCCACGAAAAGCTGGGTTATGGGCAACTGACACAACGGGGTAAAGTAGAACACCAGCAACTGGCTCAGCGGCTCTATCAACGCGATGAAGCTCTGTTTTTGCAGGCAAGTCAGCAAGGTAGAAAAATCAGTGTCTGGCACTCTGGCAGGAAGCGAGCAAAAGACAGCGCAAAGAGTTTTGTTGCTGGATTAACACAAGCTCAGCCAGCCTTATCACCATTAGTTCTTCCGGCTAAGACAAATAAGGCACAACTTTATTTTCCTCAAGCCAAGGAGAATGTCGCTTATCAGAAATATCTTAAGCATAACAAGCAACTGAAAAACGTTTTGCATCAAATCATCGACCAGCCAAACAGTCATAAAATTGCGATGCAAACCCTGAAGTTACTCTTCAGTTCAAGCTTTGTTGATCGATTACAAAACCGTAAATACAGATTCAAAATGAACGGAAAAGTAATTAAGCCAGATGAGCTGAATACTGCTCGGATATTGTATGAAATCTATAGTATTGCGCCTGGGATGCGAGATGAAGGCAGCTGGCAGTTCACAAGCTTTATGCCCAAAGAGTCTGCTCAGTGGTTTGCTTATCTCAATGATGCAGAAGAGTTCTATAAAAAAGGTCCCGGTTTTAAAGGGCAGAATGTGACCTATCAAATGGCCAAACCCTTATTGCAGGATTTTTTTAGTAGTGTTCAGCATTTGTCTGATGGAGCGACGCCGGAAGTGGCTCGTTTGCGATTCACCCATGCAGAAATAATTGCGCCTTTTGCTGCACTTCTGGCACTCCCTGGAAGCGACAAACAAGCCAGTTTTTTCCCCTATAGTGAACGGAATAATCCGTGGCGGGGTGCCGATGTGATTCCGTTCACGGCAAATATTCAGTGGGATGTATACCGGGATCAACAACAGCACTATTTGGTTCGTGTGCTCTACAACGAACAGGAAACGCATTTTAAAACCACGTGCAAACCAATCGCACCCGGTAGCTTTTTCTATGACTTCAAAGAACTGCAACGCTGTTATCAAGATGCGTTATAACTGACGAGTCAACCGGCGGATTTGCTGTCTGGCGGCCTTGGTATTTTGTTTTGGACGATACCGGGCAGCCAGATAACAATGGGTAATTTCCAATAAGACATCAGTCGCGGCAGGTGCTGTTTGCTTCACCCGGCTTAGAAATTGGGCCGGTGTCTCTTCCCGTAATCGAACCAAGCCATATTTTCGGGCGATTTTCTGACAAGCCTGCTGATAAGCCTGCAACAGCGGATCCACCTTTTCCCGTTTTCGTGTCAGCCAGCTAATGGCAAAAATAGCCACGGCCGTCACCACTAGCCCGCTCAACATCGCCAACGCGCGAGCCCAAAGGGATGAACCGAACCAGTCGGCCAGCAAACGTTGCTGCGACTGGTTGTTATAGTTGAGCACCCAGACTGACCAGCGGTAATCCATATCCGCAAGAAAACCATGCAGCTGTGCTAGTAACAATACATGCCGATAACTGGCGAGATGAAACGGGTCGCGTAAGCGAGTTTCATCCGCCGGGAGGATGTCATCGATGGTTTGTTCCGCCCGATCGGGCGCGACCATCAGCGTTGGGTCAAAACGTTGCCAACGATTGTTGAGCCAGACTTCACTCCAGGCATGTGCATCATATTGATACAGCGATAAATATCGTCCGAAGATGTTTTCTTCGCCACCTAGATAGCCGGTGACCATACGTGCCGGAATTCCAGCCATTCGCATCGTGTAAGTAAAGGCGCTGGCGAAATGCGCGCAGAACCCGCGGCGGGTCCTGGTTTACGCCTTGCAGAACTTGTGGACGTAACGTGTAGGTAAAACCCTGACTGAAATACAGCATGACAGCGCGGGCATAGGCGCGATCATCTGAATATTGTCGACGCAGCTGTGCCACCCATTCAGTGGTTTGTGGATTCAGGTTGGCAGGAAGTTGCAGGTCGCGCGCTCGTTGTATGGAAGACAGTGTGGATTCCGGAACTGTCTCGGGGAAATAAGTCAGTAGAATTTGCTGTTTCTGTTGCAGTGGCTTTTCAGCAAATAGCGTGTGGGCCGGTGTCAGTAATACGCCGCTCTGATTGGGTCGGGAATAATCAAGGCTATAGAGCCACTGTTGCTGCGTTGGTTCTGCGAGAATCCGATACGATTGATGGCGACCTTGCCAGTTGATTTGTTCTTTGATGGGGCGATGACTGGTGAAGGGATTAAGTTGTTGTTGCTGCCAGTCACGCAATGCAGGGGCAATCTGCCAACGTTGTCCATCGAACTGTTCTAAAACCAGCGCACGCCAATAACGTGCTGATTTTGGTGGAAACGGACCATTAAAACGGGCACGGAATGCCAGTGCACTGGAGCGGGATAATTCAGCGATATCACCCGGTGAGACGTTATCACTGAGTCCTGTGGTGGTCTTTTTGATATCCGGCAATCGCCATAGTGGCCCTAAATGCGGGATCAGCACAAACATCACCATCATCAGCGGCAGGCTCTGTAACAAGAGGCGCACACCCAACCGGGCTTGTTGTCGGTACTGACCGGTCTGATAAATCGAGAGTAAGGCAATCGTATTCAGCGCAATTACGACAACGGTGTAGAGCATAAAGCCGATACCTTGATGATATATCAGCGTGAGTGCGGCCAGAAAAAAGAGGGAGAGCACATGAAAGCTCAGGTGACGGCGGCTGTTAAATTCGAGAAATTTCAGGGTGCAACCGGCGACCAGCAGATTCAGCATGGCCGGTAACAGCCCGACTGAGCGCCATAAGAAGGCCATGCCGACCATACAGAGCACGACTAGCAGATTTTTGAGTCTTGCTGGAGGTGGTTTGAGTTTGTTATTGGCAATCGCGAAGCGCCAGCCAATGATGCTCACGCCGCCAATATAGATCAACGGGGTTAGTTCTGAATATAACGGCAGAAGCATCAGCAGATAGCTGAGACTTATCCAGCGCAGAGTTTGCGGGTTGAGAGTTACGGAGAGGGATTCAGTGGATTTCATAGAGTGCCAATGCCCTCAGACAAGCCTGTAAATGGTGCTCGCCACTTTCTGGCGCAATCCGCTGTGAGCCAAGCAATAATCCGTACTGCGTGCCTTGCTGATCCAACGTCTGAATTTGATAACAAAGTTTGGAGAGCCGTTCTTCCAAGTCGAGTCCGGTCGTTTTCTGTAATTCCAGCCAGCATTGAACGGGGAGTGGTGTGGCAAAATCTTTACTGACGAATCCTTTGCCTTGAGCAACCTGTTTCCACGCAATCTGACTGAGAGATTCTCCCGGACGATAGGGGCGAACGCCCTGCATTTCATCCATGCCATGGGTATATTGCCCGCTGGCGGGTTCCGGATGTGCGCCGGGCAGTGCGTCTGGCTGTAATTCAATTTCGCAACGCAGCGGGGCAGGATAAACCAGCCCGGTTTGTTTCAGATCCAGCCAT
>QKFI01000047.1 GCA_003251455.1 Tolumonas sp. | reverse complement strand
ACAATGCGGAGTTCGTAATGCCAAAAATGAAAACTGACCGTGGTGCTGCTAAGCGCTTCAAAAAAACCGGTTCTGGTGGTTTTAAGTGCAAGCACGCTAACAAACGTCACATCCTGACTAAGAAAACTACCAAGCGTAAGCGTCACTTGCGTGCGCCAGGTATGGTTGCTAAAGCTGATTTAGCAACTGTTTCAAGAATGCTGCCATACGCATAAGGAAGGATTGACAAATGCCAAGAGTTAAACGTGGTGTGACTGCTCGTGCGCGTCACAAGAAAGTTCTGAATGCAGCTAAAGGTTACTACGGTGCTCGTTCACGTGTTTACCGTGTTGCTGCTCAAGCAGTAACTAAAGCTGGTCAGTATGCTTACCGTGACCGTCGTCAGAAAAAACGTCAGTTCCGTCAACTGTGGATCGTTCGTATCAACGCTGCAGCTCGTCAGAACGGTTTATCATACAGCCGCTTCATCAACGGTCTGAAGAAAGCATCTATCGAAATCGATCGTAAGATCCTTTCTGACATCGCAGTTCACGATAAAGCAACATTTGCTGCTCTGGTTGAGAAAGCAAAAGCAGCTTTAGCTTAATCGTTAGATTGCCGATTTTAAAAGGGAAGCAGATTGCTTCCCTTTTTTATTTTCGGTCTTTTGATTCAACCCTTCCGGCTTTATACTAAGCGGTTATGATCAAAGCGTTTTTGCTTTAATACTGACAGGTAAATCTGCAGAACAAAACCCTGCAAAACAGGGGTAATGAGGGAACCATGCAGCAATTAGAAGAAGTAGTCGCCGGCGCGCTGGCGAAAATTGCCGAAGCTAATGACAACAATGCATTAGAGGCGTTACGTGTTGAATATTTCGGGAAGAAAGGCGTCTTTACCGAACAAATGAAAGCACTGGCTGGCTTATCACCTGAGGAGCGTCCTGCCGCAGGTCAATTAATCAACCAGGCAAAAGAAAAAGCACAAAATGCACTGAATGCACGTCGTGAAGAGTTAACTACGGCAGAACTGGCCAAAAAACTGGCCGCTGAAACGATCGATGTTACCTTGCCTGGCCGTCGTTTCGAAAACGGTGGTATTCATCCGGTAACTCGTACAATTGAGCGTATTGAGCGGATTTTTGGTGAGTTAGGCTTCAGCTCTGCGCATGGTCCTGAAATTGAAGATGATTTCCATAACTTTGATGCGTTAAACATTCCGACACATCATCCAGCTCGTACGGATCATGATACTTTCTATTTCAATCCGACCCTGATGTTACGTACTCACACTTCAGGTGTGCAGATCCGTACCATGGAAAAACAAGAGCCGCCAATTCGTATCATCGCGCCGGGTCGTGTGTATCGTAACGACTATGACCAGACCCATACACCAATGTTCCATCAGGTTGAAGGTTTATTGGTTGATGAACATGTTAGCTTTACTAATCTGAAAGGGATCTTGCATGACTTCCTGCTGAACTTCTTCGAAGAAGATTTACAGATCCGTTTCCGTCCGTCTTATTTCCCATTTACAGAGCCAAGTGCTGAAGTTGACGTGATGGGTAAAAACGGCCGTTGGTTAGAAGTGTTGGGCTGCGGTATGGTGCATCCTAATGTTTTACGCTCTGTTGGCATTGATCCAGAGAAATACTCTGGTTTTGCTTTCGGGATGGGGGTTGAGCGTCTGACCATGTTGCGCTATGGCGTCAATGATCTGCGCGCATTCTTTGAAAATGACCTTCGTTTCCTCAAGCAATTCAAATAAGGATCAATGTAATGAAATTCAATAAAGCATGGATTGATGAGCTGGTTCCTAATTCACTGACTGCTGAGGAACTGGCCGCTCAAATTACGATGGCAGGCCTGGAAGTTGATGGTATTGAACCCGTTGCAGGGGACTTTACAGGTGTTGTCATTGGTGAAGTTGTCGAATGCGAACAACATCCTGATGCAGACAAACTGCGTGTTACAAAAGTTAACGTCGGTGGTGAAGAGCTTTTAGACATCGTCTGTGGCGCACCCAATTGCCGTCTGGGCTTACGTGTTGCAGTGGCAACCGTTGGTGCTGTATTACCAGGTGATTTTGTTATCAAAAAAGCAAAATTACGTGGCTTGCCATCACACGGAATGCTGTGTTCTTTCTCTGAGTTAGGCATTGGCTCTGACCACAGCGGTATTATTGAACTGCCATCAGATGCGCCGATTGGTACAAATCTGCGTGAATATCTGAGTTTAAATGATCAGTGTATCGAAGTTGATTTAACAGCGAACCGTGCTGACTGTCTCGGCATGTTAGGTCTTGCTCGTGAAATTGCAGTACTGAATCGTTCAGAGCTCAAAGAACCAGTGATTGAAGCTGCGACTGCGTCTATCGAAGATACCTATCCGATTAACGTCGAAGCAACTGATGATTGTCCTCGTTATTTAGGTCGCGTTTTACGCGGTTTGAATGTACAAGCAGAAACACCATTGTGGATGCAGGAACGTTTACGTCGTTGTGGTTTACGTTCGATTGATCCAATTGTCGATGTAACGAACTATGTTCTGCTTGAATTCGGTCAGCCAATGCATGCTTTTGATCTGGCGAAACTGCAGGGTTCTATTCAGGTCCGTCGTGCAAAAAGTGAAGAAAAACTGACATTACTGGATGAATCTGAAGTAACACTGCGTGACGACACTTTGATCATCGCGGATGATCGTGGCCCGATCGCAATGGCTGGTATTTTTGGCGGTGCAGATACTGGTGTGAATGCTGAAACCACAACAGACATCCTGTTGGAGTGTGCATTCTTCCAACCACTGTCAATCACTGGCCGCGCTCGCTCTTATGGTTTAAGAACAGATTCATCTCATCGTTTTGAACGTGGTGTTGACCCGAAAGTTCAGTTTAAAGCGATGGAGCGAGCTACGACTTTATTACTGGCTATCTGTGGTGGTCAGACTGGTCCTGTCATTAATCAGACAGCTGAAGCAAAATTACCGGCTGACAAAAAAGTTACATTGCGTCGTAACAAATTGACTCAGTTGGTTGGTATGGCATTCGATGATGCAGAAGTTGTAGAAATTCTGACTCGTCTGGGCTTGTCCGTAGAAGCAACCGATGCAGGTTGGAGTGCAGATATTCCTAGCTGGCGTTTTGATATTTCGATTGAAGAAGACTTGGTCGAAGAAATTGCCCGTATCTATGGATATGACAATATTCCTAATATTGCGCCTGTTGCTGGTCTGACAATGTCAGAACATAAAGAAGCTGAATTGCCGTTAAAACGTCTGCGTGATTTATTAGTCGATCGTGGATATCAAGAGGCAATCACATATAGTTTCGTTGATCCAAAAACGATTGCTTTATTAGAACCATCTGCTGATCCGATTGTTTTACCAAATCCAATTGCTTCAGATATGTCTGCAATGCGTGTTTCGTTATTACCAGGCTTATTAGGTGCGGTGGTTTATAACCAGAATCGTCAACAAGGTCGTGTCCGTTTATTCGAATCTGGCTTACGTTTTATTCGTGATGAAAAGGCTGAAAATGGTATTCGTCAAGAATCTATGCTGGCTGGTGTAATTACTGGGAATGCAGCAGACGAAAGCTGGAGTATTCCAACTCGCCTGGTTGATTTTTATGATCTGAAAGGTGATTTGGAAGCATTAATTGAATTAACTGCAAGCGCTGATGAATTCCGCTTCGTAGCTGGTTCACATTCAGCCTTACATCCGGGTCAATCTGCATTGATTCAATATAAAGGACAGACTGTCGGATATATTGGCGTGATTCATCCGTCTCTTGAGAAAAAATTAGGCCTGAAAACGAAAGCAATTGTTTTTGAAATCGAATTGGCAGCATTAACTGAACGCTCAATTCCAGAGTATCGTGATGTTTCAAAATTCCCTTCAAACCGTCGTGACCTCGCAATTGTGGTTGATCAAACAGTTTTTGCAGATGATATTTTACGATTTGCAAGAAAAGTTGGCGGAAATCAGGTAGTTGGCATAAACTTATTTGACACATACCAAGGTGTGGGCGTGCCTGAAGGTAAGAAGAGTCTTGCTTTTAGTATGACATTGCAAAACTCAGAAAGAACCTTGGAAGATAAGGAGATCGCCGAGACAATGGCTAAAGTTGTTGAAGCACTCCAAGCAGAGTTTAATGCTACTTTGAGGGACTAGTTATGGCCTTAACCAAAGCCGATATAGCAGAACATCTCTTTACTGAGTTGGGAATAAGCAAACGCGACTCGAAAGAATTGGTTGAGTTGTTTTTTGAAGAAATCCGGCTTGCTTTAGAAAATGGTGAGCAGGTTAAAATATCAGGCTTTGGTAATTTCGAACTCCGGACTAAAAATCAACGTCCGGGTAGAAATCCAAAAACTGGGGAAGATATTCCAATAACTGCCCGGCGTGTGGTTACATTTCGTCCAGGGCAGAAATTAAAATCACGAGTCGAACACGCTCGTCCTGTGGATGAAGAAGGTGACTCTGAGGAATAAAGATAATAAAGGCCAGTAATACTGGCCTTTATTATTAACAGTGAAATAAGTCTTCGGGGTTCTCTTGGGATTTACGTGTTTCTTTCGGTGTTTTATAAGCTGCGATTTTTTTAACTAATCTATTCCCCGACCAGTCATCACTCGTCTTATCAAAACAAGCAGCCTCAAGATGAGACAGCTCAATATAAGCAAATTGATAAAAAGGAAGCTGCTCTAAACAAGTAAATTGCTTATGCCATTTTAATCCAGCCCAAGCTAACAGGCTTTGATAGGTAGCTATCGGTGTACCTGTTTCGCATATTCGCTTAAATTCATTCCATGCTTGACGTTCTTTCCGCCAAACTGCAATACGTTTTCTTTGTATAAACCAGATTGAAACGCTAAGCATGAAAATGATAAATGCGATAGCAAAAGTGAGAATCACTGTTGGGCTGATAAGCTTAGCAAACAGTGTAAGGATGTCATTTTTGACACCTTGGGTATGCGTTGTTTCTTGTTGCTCGCTATTCGCTGTACCGATGATAGCTGAGGGCTGAAAACGACGTGCTGGCAACTCTGTGTATTGAGCTCTGTCGCTGATGGTGTTCCACCAGTTAAAACCGTATGTGGGCGTTGAGAACGACTCATTAGATTGAGGAACAAACACCTGTTTAATTATTTTAGTACTGACCAACATACCATTTTGATAGCTGAGATCAGTTGTTTCTGTATCTAGATAGACGCGTACACCTTTAATTTTGGGAAGCGGAATCTCAGGTAATTGATCCGGTAAATTATTGATGCCGGTTATTTTTAGAGTTCTTGTTAATAACTGATTCGCTTTGGCATAGCTGGTTTGTGGTTCCCAGTGCTCTTCAACAGAAATGCCTGCACTAGGCAACCAGGATGATGATTCAACTTTCTCAGGAATTGATTTCACCTGAATGTTGATTGGATCTGTTTTTTGTTCCTTTCCACCTGGAATACTTGTCGCAGGTATGATTTGCGAACCGGGATGTGTTGCTATCACATAGTAGTGATATATGAGCGTTTCCTGGTAGTGTTCGCCAAAGATTGAACTATCCTGTTCCGGTTTCCCGATCGATGTGAGTGTTAATTCTGGTGTTGAGATAACTTCTGGAAGTTGATCGTTTGTCATTGCGTGTTTAGCGACAGTGACATTGAATACGACGGGTTCTTCTGGATAGAAGCTATCTTTATCAATGGACGCTTCAATGACATGCTCTGGCGGTGAGTCCAAGTTTGTTGTATCGGAATTTGCATTTCTTTCAGATGAGAAACTAACTGTACCATCATTGGTTGCAAGTACCTGTATCGGAATCGGTGTTGTCATTGAATCGGCAATCTTCAGTGGAGGGATTGTCTGCGCTCCGTCCGCTACTGGTTGTAACGGAATATTCCATTCGGTCGTAGTTGGGGTAGGGTGCGTGATTTGAAGATTACCAATGATAAAGTTTGTAAATAGTGGACGGATATCGAGCGCATCATCAGCTAAGTTAGCATCAGCTGTGAGAATGAAGCCAAAACTGGTACTTGTTGTGATAAGTGTGTTATCTATGTGTGTGGTGACATTCAATCCATAACTAGAGGCACTGAAAAGGAGGAAAACAGGAAGAATGAAACGAAATACTTTTTTCATATGTACTTATTGCCCCAGTTGCTGCTGTCGTTGCATTTCAAAACGACGCTTCAGAAGATTTCCTGAATTCTCAGACTGATTCCTCATGAAAAGCAGAGCCTGCTCTATATTAGCTTTGGTTTTATTCTGTAAAGTTTCAATGGCGACATTTTGTTCATAATCTGGATTTTGCTGTTTTAGCCATAATTCCAATATTGCCTTATTCTCTTTCGCTTCTTTCATGTCAGGATCTTTTAGCAGTGCGTGTGAGTAAGCTTCAATTGCTTTGTTCGCATTCTGAAGATACGCATAGGCATTTCCCTGATTGTAGAACGCTACAGCAGAATCGCTTTTCTGATAGGCTGATAATGCCTTTTCATAATCGCCAGCTCTGAAATAAGCATTGCCTTGCCATATAGGGTCTCCCAACCATGTGGCCACTTGCCGGTAGCTGTCATTCATGAGCGAGGTTAAAGAGAAATCAGCGGCTTCCGCACGAGGCTGTTGGTAAAGACAAATAACGAATAGAAAAAAATGTCCTTTTCTAAAGAAAAGCGCGAGCGCCAATAATGGTAAGAAGAAATAAGAACCGATATCAATGTATTGGTAGGGCTTGAAAACTGCAGTGTCAGATATGTGGATTTGATGCCAGTAGTTCTTGATATCAGATAGCCCGATTAAATGTGAACCAAGTTTCGTCGTCAGCCCGGTTAATAAATTGACTGGAGTTTTAGCGAGAATAACCTGACCTGATGGGCTTTTTAGAAGACGACCATCAGGTAAAGGTATAACAGAACCTTTATCTGTACCTGTAACAAGCAGATCCATCTTTAAGTGCAACGGATGGAGAAATTCAATAATTCTATCCGATTGCAAACTGGTCATTTGATCCGCCAAGAGTAAAAGTCTGGTTTTAGCATTTGCTGGTAACTGACTTTGTAATGTTGCGGCTAGCTTAATGGCATTGACTGGCTTAAAACCAGTTTCTGGCATGACCTCGGGTGATAAGGCATCAATAAAGAACTTCAATGTCTCAAAGTCATTTGTGAAAGGGCTCACCAGATGGGCTGTACCTGCAAATGCGACCAACGCAATATTAGCCTCTGGATTTTGTTTGATGATATTCAGTACGGCTGCTTTCGCTGCAACTAAACGTGAAGGGGTAACATCATCAGCATAGAGGGTTCTATCCATACCAAATAAAATCACCAGATTATCAGGTTCTGGTTTTATGGGCAGCTCAGATTTATAAGCGGGGCCTGCCAGTCCGATAACAGTACAAAACAGTGATACGAGTAATATCAATGAAGAGATATGCCGATTTTTAGTGAGCTCTTTTTTGGTAAATAATGGGAGTAAATGTGGCGCAATGAAGTTTTGCGTCTGATGATTCTTTCTTTTTAGGTGAAATAAAACGCCAGCTAATAAAGGAAGGAGAAAAATCAAAAAATAAGGTCTGAGAAAAATCAGTTCATTCATATCTGACTCTCCACCATAAAAGAGCCATGCACAGACATAATAAAAATGCGGGATAAGTG
Source organism: Tolumonas sp. (assembly GCA_003251455.1). Lineage (GTDB taxonomy): Bacteria > Pseudomonadota > Gammaproteobacteria > Enterobacterales > Aeromonadaceae > Tolumonas. The sequence goes on along the minus strand of QKFI01000047.1, from coordinate 5,833 downwards.
TAGAGCTCTACAACCGGCTGATAGATAACAGAATTCATCGCTAAAGCTTCTGAAAGGTTAATTTCCTCATAAATTTCAGATAAATCTGACTCACTTCTTGCCCGAAAATATTTTCCACCGGTAACGGCTGCAATATGTTCAAGGGCTTTTTCATCTAACTCACTGGGTGTATCGACTGTAAGCGGATCAGTGCCAACACCAATGGTATACACTTTTAGACCGCTTGCTTTCGCAAGTATTGCAGCATTATTTCCGGAGATGGAGCTCACAGAATCCCGACCGTCACTAATCAATATAAGTGTTTTATTTTTATAAGGTTCTTGCAGTATTTTTTTTACAGATAACGTAATAGCTTCGCCAATCGCAGTAGAGTTACCGGCTAATCCGACATTAATTTCAGAAATCAGTTGCTTCAAAGCTTCAGTATTTTGCGTAAAAGGCACCATCAGATAGGCATGATCGGCAAAAACAACAAGACTAATCCGATCCCCTTTTCGTTGCTGAACGAAAGAGCGAAGATAGGATTTCACCATCTCAATGCGGGAACTGATAGATCCATTAGTGCTCATGTCCTGAATCACCATGTTTTCTGAGACATCGACGGCAATGATGATGTCGCGTGAGGGTGTAGTCTGAATGATCGGTTCTTTGAGCCATTGAGGGCGAGCGAGCGTGATCGTAAAAATCAACCAACACAACAACGCAAGGATACGGTTCAACTTCGTATGAAATGAGCGAGTGTTGATCTGGGGGGCCAGATAGGGGAGTGTTGGCACCTCGAGTTGCGGTAATTGCACATCTCTGCGAGGCGTGTATTTATAAACAATCCATGGTAATAAGAGAAGCAGCAAGTACCATGGCCAGGCAAAATGAATCACAATGGGTTCCTCTGTTTTATTGTTTTAATCCATTGTTTGCAAAGGCGATAAATCTTTTTCCTTTCTTTCGGATCTGGCTCTGCTGTGCCGTAGGACCAATCCATCCATTGATTATGGAAAAAACAAAACTTTGTATTGGCCTGTTGATCGAGAAAAGTCAGCCACGCTTCAGTATGTAATGTTGAGATGGTGTCTCTAGACCAGAATAGTGACGCATATCTTTTCAGTAAAAGATTGACAGACGGAACAATATTTTCTTTGTTTTTAAAGAGTATTTTTAATTCTTTCAATGCTTTGCGATAGCGTCTATAGCGTGGGTACCAGCGTGCCAGTCTCTTGATGATAAGAAACAAGAGAAAGATAGACAGCACGCTACCCCAAACCCACTTTGATTCAAAGGAGGGTAATGGGCCAGGTAAAATGTCATTTAATTGTTCGATAGGTAAAGACATTTATAATTGTTCTGTTAAAGGTTTTGATGCATCAAATCCGATCAGTTGACAGGTCAAACTATTTAATTTCTTTTCGAGCTCAAATTGTCTGAAGTTGGCAACTTTGGCGTAATCTGAAATGAATTCTGGATCATCAGTGATATAGCCAAGCGCTTGTTGATTATCCGCCTTAATAAATCCTGAGCCCTCAATATTCCGCTCCAGCGCATCATAAATCTGGATACAGTTCACATCATGCTTCTTGCGTAAGTGTCTAATCATCAAACAGGATTTATTACAGAGCCGGTAAAAGTCACTGATAATGATCAACTTTGCACCGGGACGAAGCACTTTGCTGAGTGTATTCAGAGAAGGCAATAAACTGAGCGAGTCAGGTTTTTGTTCTAGCCCCTGATTATAGCTATCACAAATTTGTTTTAGCCATCGTAATACACCTTTGCGATAACTTAAGGCTTCCTGCAATTTAGGTGAATGCTCGTTTAGGATCAGACCGCCAATTTTGTCCCCATTTTTCAATGCCTGCCATGAAATGGCGGCAGTGATCATTGAGGCCATTCGAGCTTTCAACTGACGTTTAGAACCAAAATACATGTCGACAGAAAGATCGAGTAGCACATAGACCGAGCGGTCACGTTCTTCCCGGAATAATTTCGTGTGAGGTTTTCCTGTTCTTGCAGTGATTTTCCAGTCGATATTCCGAATATCATCACCATTGGCGTATGGGCGAACCTCCGCAAAATCCATTCCTCGTCCTTTACGACGGGATAAATGAACACCGGTACGCCAGCCATCTGATAATTGTGAGGCAATTCGGGTGCCACTAGATGAGATAGACATTAACTCATCTAGTGACAGTGTTACGCCATCACCGTCAACGGACATCATGCCACAATGACCTTTTTCAGTAGCAAATCAATGATATCTTTTGAGGTGATGCCATCAGCTTCGGCTTCAATAGTGAGCATCAGTCGGTGTCGGAATACCGGATAGATACAATGCTGAACATCTTCTGGTGTGACATAGCTGCGACCGGACAACCAAGCTCGGACACGTGCACAGCGTAATAAAGCGATACTTGCACGCGGGCTGACGCCATATTCAAGCCAACGGGCTAAATCTGCATCATAGGTATGAGGATTACGTGTTGCGGTCGCAAGGTTCACGATGTAATTTTCGATGGGCGCCGATGCAATCACCTGCAGAATATGCTGTCTTGCTGCAAAGATTTGAAGCTGAGTGATTTTTGGCGCTTCAACCGCATGGTCAATCGCACTTTCCGCATGATTCAGACGCAAGATATTCAATTCATCTTGTGCTGATGGATAATCAATCTCAAGATGGAGCATAAAGCGGTCAAGTTGCGCTTCAGGAAGCGGATAGGTTCCTTCTTGCTCGAGTGGGTTTTGCGTCGCCATCACCATAAATAAATGAGGGAGGCGGTAACTTTTCCGGCCAATCGTGACTTGTCGTTCTTCCATTGCTTCCAGCAAAGCACTTTGAACTTTTGCTGCAGCACGGTTAATTTCGTCAGCCAGTACAATTTCATTAAATAATGGGCCAGGTTGGAAGACGAAGGTTCCATTCTGAGGGCGGTAGATCTCAGTCCCTGTCAAATCGGCAGGCAGGAGATCTGGAGTAAATTGGATGCGATGGAAATGACTTTCAACACAACCTGCCAACAGTTTAATTGACCGCGTTTTCGCGAGGCCTGGAGGACCTTCAACCAAAATATGGCCATCAGCCAACAAGGCCATGATCAGCCCATCGACGAGCGATTGTTGACCTATGATGTGGCTGTTCAGGTGTTCTTTAACGACATTGATTGTTTGTAAACAAACTTCTTCTGTAATAGTTTGCTGTTGTTCGTTATAAGCCTTATCCACAGCATTTTCCTTTTACTAAATTTCCCGCAATGATGATAAAACTGACTAAAGCGTACAATCCAAAGGCAACGATAAGCCACTGAGGCATCGTCCAGCCTAAAAACATCCAGTCGATATCACTACATTCGCCTGTTGGATTGAACAGCCACGGCATCCAGTTTTGAAGTGGTAACCATTGTGGGAAGTTCACAAGGAAATCGCAAGTATTAAATGGGGACGGATGAAGTTGAATATCAGTATGTTGAAGTGCTAACTGTAATCCGCGAACTGAAGAATAAGCCCACACGGAAAGACCCGCCCACCGTAAAATAAATTGGTTGGGATTCATTAAGCCAATCAATGAACCAGCCATAATGCCGAAAACAGCAACCCGCTGATAAATACACATGACACAAGGTTGGTAACCAAGCACATGCTGAAAAACTAGGGCACATCCTTCCAAAAACAGCGTTGATGCAAAGAGGATTAGCCAGGCCAAACGATTTCTTGTCAAATTACGGATGAAGAGAATCATTTCAAAATTCCAAAAACACGGTAAGGGCATTTAAATACAGAATCTTATAAAAAGAAAGACGAGGTTTTATTCTCGGGAGTTTTATCTGGAGGCTATTTCGTGCTGAGCTGTCTGGTAAGTGATATGAGGCTGTTGAAGCGCTCATTACTGAGTTAAATGTTCGATATCATCAATATCTTTTGATCCAGAATAGGGTCAAAATTTCCGGACGGATGTTAAATCAACGTCGGGGAATTTACTTCCTCGAAGTGACGTTATCGGTGAACAACATTGTTTGTGTGACTGGGACCGGTAAATTTATGAAGTCGAAAGGAGGAGTTATACAACGTGAGTTGTCCGCATGAGCTAACGATTCTTTGTGATAATCGTGCTGGAGAAGGATTTCAGGAAGAACATGGCTTATCGATTCTGATTAGTACCCGCGATCTGAAGATTTTATTTGATACAGGAAGTGGTGAGACATTACTGAAAAATGCAATGTCGGCAAATATCAGTCTTGGACAAATAGATTATCTGGTCTTAAGTCATGGTCATTCGGATCATACGGGTGGTATCCCGGATGTACTGAAAAGAAATGAACATTTGATGGTTGCTGCGCATCCACAAAGTTTAGTGGCGAGAGTCAGTCGTCATAAGTCAAAGCCGGTGAAACAAATCGGGATGACTCCTGAAGTTGCTGCGTGTTTACAGCAATATCCGCCACGTCAGCAGAAATTTCATACCGGACCATTATTTCTGGATGAAACGGTCGGTGTCACAGGTGAAATTCCACGTGTGTTTGCCTGGGAAGATACGGGCGGTCCTTTTTATCTGGATGAACACGGGAAATATCCTGATAGCCTGACGGATGACCAAGCGATTTGGTTAACGACATGGGCTGGATTAGTTGTCATCGTTGGGTGTTGTCATTCAGGACTTGAAAATACGATTAGTTATATTCAGAAACTGAGTGGTGAAACTCGTGTGGCAGGGATTATTGGTGGTTTCCATTTACTGCACACATCCTCTTCACGCATGAAAAAAACGCTCGATTTTCTTAAGCGTGTGAGCCCCGACTTTATTTATCCAGGACATTGTTCTGGCGATGAGATTGTTGAAAAATTGAAAGATGCATTGCCTTTTTGCCAGATTGAACATCTGTATGCGGGAAAAACCATTCATCTGAAAGAATGATTGGTTCATCACCAAAACCCACCGATTGAGCCAGCGGGTTTTGGTGAAGTTTATAAAACTGCAGAGATGAAGCTTTGTAATTCCGGGGTCTGTGGAGAGGCAAAAACCTCTTTGCTAGGCCCACTTTCCCAGACTTTTCCTTGGTGCATAAACACAATTCGATCACCGACATCACGCGCAAAATTCATTTCGTGTGTCACCAGAATCAATGTCATGCCATCTGCTTTCAACTCTTCCAGCACTTTTAATACTTCGCCGACGAGTTCAGGATCGAGTGCTGAAGTGATTTCATCGCAGAGCAACACCTTTGGATTCATCGCCAGAGAGCGGGCGATGGCGACACGTTGCTGTTGACCGCCAGAAAGGTTGCCCGGGAATTGATCTGCTTTCTCAGCCAAACCTACTTTAGCGAGCATTTTTTCCGCTAATTCCCGACAGGTTTTTTTGTCTTTTTTCAGCACGAGTCGTGGTGCCAGCATGACGTTTTCTGCAACGGTCATATGCGGGAACAAGTTAAAGTTCTGGAATACCATCCCGACAGTTCGACTCAGTTCACGCAAGTGTTCTTCATCTTCTGATACCGCTTGTCTATCGACGATAATGGCGCCTTCATCGAATTTTTCCAATCCGTTGATACAACGAAGTAGAGTGCTTTTACCGGAGCCACTGCGGCCGATAATGGAGATAACTTCCCCTGCAGCAATTTTCAGCTCAATGCCTTTCAGAACATGGTGTGAGCCGTAATATTTATGAACATTTTCAATGCTTACCAGAGACATTTAATTTTCTCTCCAGAAATTGGCTAAACAGGGATAAGGGGTAGCAAATCAAAAAGTAGATCAGTGCGACCAGTGCAAATACTTTAAATGGCTGGAAGGTAGCGTTATTCAACATGGTGCCAGCCTTGGTTAATTCGACGAATCCAATGATGGA
>QKFI01000013.1 GCA_003251455.1 Tolumonas sp. | reverse complement strand
CAGGGTGAAATGAGTTATGACGGGATCACTTTACATGACAAAGACCGGAAAGCGATGCGGCCATTACGGAAACGAATGCAGATTGTGTTTCAGGACCCGTTCTCATCGCTGAATCCACGGATGACAGTTCGTCAGATCATTCTGGAAGGAATGATTATTAACAACATCGGCACCTCAGCAGAAGATCGCGAACAACGTGCGATACAAGCACTACAAGAGTCTGGTCTTGCGCCATTTGCCATGGATCGTTTCCCCCATGAGTTTTCCGGCGGTCAACGTCAACGTATCGCAATTGCAAAAGCCATCGCGATGGAGCCTGAGTTTATTTTACTGGACGAACCGACATCGGCTTTGGATTTATCCGTACAAAACCAAATCATTCAACTGTTAAGACAATTGCAGCAGAAACACAATTTATCATATCTGTTCATCAGTCACGATTTACGAGTTGTGCGGGCACTCTGTCACCGGATTTTAGTCATGCGTCATGGCGATTTGGTCGAAATGGGCGATACTGTCACTGTAATGGATTCTCCAAAAGAGGAATATACAAGACGACTCATTCGCGCCGCTTTTGAAGTTGCGGCCTAATCAGATATTTATCTGGAGGAAGGCATGACTCAATATCAACCCGATGAACATCGCTACGAGCACATGCATTATCGCCGTTGTGGGCAAAGTGGATTAAAGCTACCCCGTATCAGTTTGGGGTTATGGCATAATTTTGGGGATACCGCGAAGCAGGACAACGCCAAAGAGTTGATTTGTCATGCCTTTGATCACGGTATTACACATTTTGATCTTGCGAATAACTACGGACCACCACCTGGTGCCGCAGAAGAAAGTTTTGGCCGGATCCTGAAAAATAATCTTCGCGGCTACCGGGATGAATTAATTATTTCAACCAAGGCCGGTTATCCAATGTGGACCGGTCCTTATGGTGATGGCGGCAGCAAGAAGTATTTGATCTCCAGCCTTGATCAAAGCCTGAAGCGAATGGATTTGGATTATGTCGATATCTTTTATCATCACCGACCGGATCCGAATACACCGCTTGAAGAAACCATGGCAGCCCTAGATCTGATTGTTCGTCAAGGAAAGGCGTTATATGTCGGACTTTCAAATTATCCGGCGGAGCTAACCCGACGTGCCTCTCAAATCCTGAAGTCTATGGGTACACCATGTCTGATCCATCAACCCAAATATTCTATGTTTGACCGCTGGATCGAAACAGACTTGCTTGAGGTTTTATCAGAAGAACAAATTGGTTGTATCGTCTTTTCTCCGTTGGCCGGAGGACTACTCACCGATCGTTACCTGAACGGCATTCCTGAGGATTCCCGGGTTGCGACGGATGGCCGTTTCCTGAAAGCAGCAGACATTACCGATGCTAAATTAAAACTCATTTCTGAACTCAACCATCTGGCTTACCTGCGTGGACAGAAACTCGTTCAATTAGCACTACAGTGGGTTTTAAGGCAACCGACAGTGACAACAGCACTGATTGGTGCCAGTAAAACCAGTCAGATTGATGATGCGTTACAAGCATTACATTGTGTTGAACTCAGCGCGAAAGAGTTATCTCGTATAGAGGAGATTCTCTCCGGTGGTAATCAAGGTACCTGACCCGATATCTTCAGAGATCAGCCCGCTGAACTGGCAACAAGCGGATGAACGACTCACTGTGGAATTCCGTCAACCCGGCGATATGCCGGGTTATCACTGGCATCGACAGGTTGAAATCAATATCCCCTTTGGCAGCGCTGTTCGGTATCTGATCAACGGCGAAACAATCCGCTTTCCTGAAGGCCATATCGGCATCTTCTGGGGTGTCATACCGCATCGCTTGATTGAATGTGATGGTTGCACTCAAATGGGAATTATCAATATTCCTCTTTCGTTATTTCTAGCCCTACCGGTGGATGACACACTACTGAATACAATCTTGCATGGTGGTGTCGTGATTTCTGAGGCCAGAGATTTATTCGGTCCTCATGAAATCCGACGCTGGTATCAGGATGGTCAACAGCAAACACATGGCCGACTGCAATTAATGCAGGAGGAAATTGTGTTGATGTTAAAACGTGTTGCGCTTTGCGGTTGGCAGACACTGATGAACACAGAGGCAGGACGCCATCATCGCATTCAGATTAATGATCGAAAAATACGTTACATACAAACCATGCTCGGCTTTATCTCGACACATTATGACGAAGCAATCCGGATCAGTGATGTCGCAGGAGCAGCTGATTTGCATCCGAATTACGCCATGAACTTATTCAAACAGGTGATGGGGTATTCAATAAAAGACCACATCACCATGATGAAGATTAATCATGCCCGAGCATTGCTGGCAGAAACCAATCGCTCTATTCTGGATATTTCTCTGACGTCTGGCTTCAGCGCAATGAGTCGATTTTATGAGGCATTTCAGAAACAGGTCGGTACTACGCCCAATCAATATCGTCTGACAACCCGCAAACAAACCAATGACTTACTCGAATGTATTGATAAAAAAGGGATAGCCTGAGCTATCCCAATACCAACATACGCAAATCAAAGTCGGGCAAATGCAGGCAACCAATCCCCATGAGCTTTTCTCAAGGCATCAACAAGCTGCCGGATTTGTTCCAAATCCAACTCTGCACCGGTATGAGGGTCCAGATATGCGGCATGATAAATATATTCCGGATCTTCGTGGATCAGCGCTTCAACCGTCAGTTGCTGCACATTGATGTTTGTTCTCATTAATGCAGCAAGTTGCGGCTCGACGCGTCCAAAATGGACTGGTTGCAAGCCATTACGATCCACAAGACAAGCGACTTCAACAGCACAATCCTGGGGTAAGTTATCAATCAACCCGTTATTCAGAACATTCCCATAAATCACGGATGGTTCACCGGTCGCCAATGAGTTGATGATTGAAGCGGCATACTCCCGGCTCTGCTTAATTTCGATCTGATGTTCCGTCTTAATCCGCTTCAGCTCAGCCGCCCAGTCTTCAATTTGCTTTTCACAGCGCCGAGGGTATTCATCCAGCGGGACATTGAATTGCTCGATTAAGTCAGGACGATCACGCTTGATAAACCATGGGGTATATTCCGAAAAATGTTCGCTGGATTCCGTGACAAAATAACCGAATTTTTTCAGGATCTCATAGCGAACCCGATTGGTGTCCGGTGCACCGTTGGCCGCTGCAATAGCCTTCAATTTCGGATATAAATCTTCAGTTGATCCATCCGGTAAGCGCCGTGCAAATTTATGATAGAACGCCATATGGTTGATCCCGGCGCAGGTATATCCCAGTGATAACGGATCAACACCCAAATCCTTGGCTAATTCTTCAGCGGTTCCCTGAACAGAATGACACAAACCAACATAACTAATTTCCGGCACCATTCGCTGAACGGCAAGACTTAAGATAGCCATCGGATTCACATAATTCATTAACAATGCCGATGGACATAACTCCCGCATTTCCCGGGCTATTTCAACAAGTACAGGAACCGTTCGAAGGCCTCTCATGATTCCACCGACACCCAATGTATCAGCGATGGTCTGGCGTAAACCAAATTGTTTGGGGATCTCAAAATCAACGACCGTTGCAGGTTTATACC
>QKFI01000052.1 GCA_003251455.1 Tolumonas sp. | reverse complement strand
GCACTCAGCGTAGGCCGTGATGCCGTAATAGACTGCGTGGCGTGGTAGCCGTTACCGGATTTATCCAGCATCAAACCAACCGGTTGTTCAACCGCGGTGACCGGAATAGTACCACTAGCATCTTGATACAGCGTCGATAAATCAGACGGGTCAAATAACACCCCATTACTTTCTGAGGCGATAGCTCTTACAATCGCCTGATTTAAAATATTTCTCGGAGTCTTGTTTAGATCATAAAAAACACTCATAAATCACTCCGTGTAAGTGATCAACCCGGTTGCCTGCTTCGTCTTTGCGTACAATGACTCACCAGACTTTAGTTCCCACCATCTTGATTCATTAATCTGCAACGAGTGGCCTATAAATGTGGCTGATGGTAGTGACGTTGCAGCTGCATATTCTACCACCTCGCCAGTAGTATTCTCGATAAATCCATATGAAACAGCTGATACAAGCGTATATGCACCGCTGTTAATAAGTAAGTTTTTTGTTGTCAAATTACACCCCCAAATCAAAATGATATTGATTATATAATACACTAAATTACGCAATCTTATTTAGATCGCCATATAAATCAGGCTCAAATTCTGGATCTCCTTCTGATACTGTGATCCACCAAAAGACAGGAGATGCGACCTGTGCAGATGGGTTAGTAAATGAAAAAATGTGCTGTGTGTTTGGCTCAAGAATGGTTATCTTTCCTCGGCCTTCCGTGCCAACTTTTGACGATCCAGCGCCGCCAGATATAATACTAAATGGATCTAGATATAACTCACCTTGATTGCTAACGGTTGGATTAGAAACAACAGTAAATTTACCTGTATTCTTGCTGCGGTGATTATTGTTGCGTTTTTGGATTGGATCTCCGCCTGTGTATTCGCATTTCTTTGAGGCTTGATACTGAATTTCTGTCGCCCCACCATCAAATGAGATATATCGCTCATGAATGATTACTCGCTCATCTCCGGTTGTGATTCCCATTGTTTGGGTTCCGCCATTTGCATCAATGGAGCTAAATCTAATCGAGCAATCAAACTGAATCCCTCGCTTAATATTCGCCTCGATAGTTGTTTGGGTAGTCACCTGCCGACGACCAGCGAAGCACAAATCCCATAAATCCTGTAAGAACATGGATTACCTCATAAAATAAACCCCGCACAGTGGCGGGGCCTGAATTACTCGCCTTTAACGGCTTTCTTTGCTTTAAATCCTGCGGCTTTCATTGCCTCTTGGATTACTGAATTGTCTGTCTTGTACTCACCGTTAGCGTTGAATTTTACAATCTCGCCGCAAAAGTGGTACATGACGCCAGCCTCACCGGTAAACGTCATGCCATACCTCCTTAGCCGATATTATGCAGTCGCGCCATATGGGTCTTACTTTGGCGAACTTCGATAGCGAAATCACCAATGATTCGAGTTCGCTGACCGTCTTGTCCTGGCTGTGTAGCATCGACAGTGCGCCAGTTTCCTGCTGCGTTTGCATTTCCTGACGCCATTGGGACAACTGAAATCATGCCAGAATCAAAAATAACCAACTCTGCATCGTTCAGGTTAGTATCGATTACGATGCGATTAACGCTTCCGACCAATGGCAAATCAGAAGGCAATGTAAGCACTGAGCCTGCATCAGCCTGCCAATCAGCCAAACGCTGAGAGTCATAGTTAGCAGAAACCAATGAGTGCAGCTTGCGAGCCTGCTTGATGCCAACCGCGATAGTATTAGCCATGCCGCCACGAGCAACAATTTCAGCATTCAGCGCATTGATTGCATCTAGCGTCAATGCAGCAGCTGAGTTATCTGTTTTGATTGCGCCGGTTTGATCTAAGAAGTAACGCAAGCCACCGGTATAGGTAACAGTGTTTGCGCCAACAGTGGCAGTGGCTTTACGGCCTCGCACCAATGCGCGATCTAACTGAGTAGCTAACTGTTTGATGCGTTCTGCAACTTGGAATGTCAGATCGTTAGTATTACCAAACTGCAATGTTGCCAGCGATCGACGAGAGAATTCAACAGCCGTGTCCATTGTCTGGAAATAGTTTTCCAGTGGATCTGGTTGGAAGATGCCATCGTTCTGCGCGGTGGAGTTTTCTTCACGGCCAACTGAGTCGATAGTCAATACAGCGCCGGATGCAATGTCTGCGGCAGTAGTGCCACCGAACCCACGAACAACGGTTAAGTCATTGCCAGATACAGCAGTAATCAACACAACTTCGTCAGATCCAGCTGGCGATGCCGTCATGCCAGCGCGGAATTTAGTTCCGTCCGCAACTGAGATAGTTGTAGCTGCTGCCAATGCTTCCGCTGTAGTGGTTGAACTTGTAGCATCAACGCGCATATCCAGCCAGCCCATTTTGTAGCCCTCATAGGCTTGTCGTGGTGCGCCGATGCCAACAGTTGACAGGATGCCGGTTCGATTTGAACGCGCGATCTCAAACGCATCATTGATTACTTGGTCATTTAAAAGTGCTGCTAAGTCAGCGGAGGTAATAGCCATGATTTATATCTCTCTATTGATTGGGATTTAATGCGGATGCCAAGAAGCCATTAAGGTCGCCTTTAGCCTTTGCTTCGTCAGCTTTCGCGTTTACTTTGTTATCAGCCCCGCTGAATTTTGAACCTTGAGCATTTCCGCCAGAAGCCCCGCTCCCGTCGAATAAGAAACCGAAATCGCCCATTAGTTTTGCTGTTAGCTTTTCAGTGTCTGCGATGTTTCCATCAATTTCAAATACCACACCTGACTCAGTGTGTTTTGCATATTTCTCCGCTTGCTCGATCAGCAGCTTCATTTTTGCTGTGTCACGAGTGCCAAGCATTGCAAAATCAGATGCCGCCTTCTTGATTGCGTCAGCCTGTTCTTTTTTCTCTTTCGCTGTCAGTTTTTCAGAAAGCTCTGACACTTTTGAGTTAAATTCTTCTGCTTTCTTGCGCTCACGCTCAAGCAAACCCTGCAAGTCATTGTCTTTCTGCATTCGCTCTAGCTCTGCTGCTTCTCGCTCTGCTTCGATTTGTTGTCTCTTTGCTCGTTCTGCTTTTGTTTCGTCAAGTAATTCTGTTACTTTGCTTTTTAAGCCAGATACCTTTGATTCAGTCATCTTTTCGACTTCATCCGCCGTGAACGCTTCAATCTCTGTGCCGTCTGCAAGTGTAAATTTTGCCATGCTACCCTCTGGATAAAATGAGACCCAATCTCATGGCATATAATAGCCCAAACCTATTGATAATGGAAATCTAATTGATCAAAGCTATTGACAGATTGAAGGCAATAAAAAACCAGCCGAAGCTGGTTAGTTTTTTGGTGTAAGTTATCCTGCGATGAAGTATTGCGAACCAATATCATCATAGAATGCATGGTCGCACTCTTCATGAAATCCATCACCCATTAAAACAAGCAAATGCCCACAACAATCCCACTTAAGTGTTTCGCTTGCTATTTTACCGTCTTGAAATTCCCACACCGCCACAAACTGACCGCTTGTTGGCATTTCATCTACTTGTTTCATAGCAATCCTTATTGGAGTGTTAATTCTTTGACGAAAATTTTCATTCTCTCGCCGTGCCATTTGAATGAATCCATTGCTTGATCTAAATCAATTTGCACCCACTCAAATTCTGACAA
>QKFI01000343.1 GCA_003251455.1 Tolumonas sp. | reverse complement strand
ACGCTTGCTGCAATAGCAAATTCGATGGTTTCTTGTGGATCGAGTTGTTTCACCAGCCCATGCAGCAATCCAGCACCAAAGGCATCACCGGCGGCAACCCCTTCCATGACATTGATGCTATGAACAGGCGTTTCATAGAACCGGTCGCTCTGATATAAAATCGCCATCCAGTCACTTTGTTCGACCGAGTGAATATTGCGTAAAACGCTGGCAACGATTTTACAGTTTGGATATTGCTTGGTGATTTCCTTCATGCCATTGCAGAAATCTTCTTTTTGCTCAATACCATGAGACAGATCCCCATCAAAAGCACGAATGCCAAGCATGGCTTCAAAATCTTCGTCATTGGCCACGCAAATATCAACAAATGGCATTAATTGCGCCATGACTTTTTGCGCCTTTTCTGGTTTCCACATTTTTCCACGATAGTTCAAATCGCAGGCCACAGTGATGTTGTGCGTTTTACAGTAATGCAATGCGTCTTTTAGTGCGGACTCTAATTCATCAGAAATTGCAGGTGTAATACCTGAAAAATAGAACACACCAACGTCTTGTAACAATGCTTCCCAGTTGAATTCATCGCTTTTTGCTGTTGCAATCGAACTGCCTGCACGATCATAAACAACACTGGTCGATCTCGCGCCGGTCCCTTTTTCAAAGAAATACATGCCAAGTCTTGGACCACCACGTAAAACACGGTTTGTATCGACACCGTATTTTCGTAATGTCCCAAGCGCGGCTTCACCTAACGGATTTTCAGGCAACTTGGTTAAATAGGCTGCATCATGGTGTAATTGTGCCAGAGAGACAGCAACATTCGCTTCCGCCCCACCATAAGCAGCTTCAAAGGCGTTTGTTTGTAAAATGCGTTCAAATGCTACTGGTTTTAAACGCAACATCATTTCGCCAAATGTTAATATTTTCATTGGATCATCCTTTTACTCATGAGATTAGGTCGCAGAAGATAAGCCTGTGCGCCCTGTTTGACTTCCACAGGAAGTGGGATTCTGGCGTATTCGAAATGCGGGGATGACGATTGTGATACTGAGGCATAGAAGAGCGCCGCGGTATTTCCAATTTTCGATTCAAGAGCGGTTCGTTGATGTCGATTAGACGTCTTGAGAGGGCCAATGGCGGTGTGGCAGAGCGTCATTCGTGACGCTGGCTCGCTTGCGAAAATCTGATGGGGCAAGATGTTGACCCACGCTATCATGGTCTTCATACACTCAGTAGACTTTGTCATATTGAACATCTTTGTGAAAAAACGAAACCACACGATGGCCTCATGAAATCACATTCCGTTATTCGCAGATGAATTTCGTCTGTCGATCCACGCAGTTACTGTATGAAGATTAAATGGGAAAACTGAATAGATGGAGGTCGGTTTCCTCCTAATAGGCTTTCGCATTTAATCTGGCTAAAAATCAATTTATTATAAGACTGTGGTATATCAATATCCAGATGGCTTTAGGGTCTATCTTGGCGCTTTCAACCAAAAAGCCGAGTATAAATACTCGGCTTGAAAGGAACTGCGTATGCAGGTTTTAGGTTGATTCCAATCCAGTAAATTAGACTCGAATACCTTCGCCTTCCACTGCGATAGTTGAGCCTTCTTTTGCTGTTTTGCCCTTCGGCGTTGAATCAGATGGGTAATCAGCAAGTGTGCTCACCGTATGGAAATCCGGATATGAATTTGCACCATGTTCGGCGAAGTCCAACCCAGCTAATTCTTCATCACGAGTGACGCGCATACCAATGACGGCATCAATCGTTTTAAACAAGATCATGCCTGAACCGAACGCCCAGACGAAACAAGCAGCAATGCCAAGTAACTGAATGCCAACCACTGAAAGTGAGAAGCCTGCCTGATCAAAGATGCCGGCTGCTAATGTACCCCATGCGCCACAAACACCATGCGCAGAGACAGCACCAACGGGATCATCAATTTTCAGTTTATCCAGCGTTAATACGGATACAACAACCAGGATCCCGGCAACTATACCGATAATCACGGCAGAGACTGGTGATACGTTCGCACAACCTGCGGTGATACCGACAAGACCAGCGAGCGCGCCATTCAGTGTCATACCGACATCACTTTTACCAAATTTAACCCATGTGTATAACATCGCTGAAACTGCACCTGCAGCGGCAGCTAAGGTGGTGGTAACCGCGATAACAGCAGTAGAGGTATCCCCGGTGGTGGTTGAGCCTGGGTTAAATCCATACCAGCCGAACCAAAGTAAAAATACACCTAAAGATGCGAGCGGAATGTTATGGCCTGGAATCGCTTTGCTTTTGCCTTTGGCATCGTACTTACCGATACGAGGGCCAACTACAATCGCACCTGCCAGTGCTAACCAGCCACCGACAGAATGAACGACGGTTGAACCCGCAAAGTCGATAAAGCCAAGGTCTGCTAACCAGCCGCCGCCATGATACAAGCTACCCCATGCCCAGCTACCAAAGACAGGGTAAATAATGGCTGAGACAAACACAGAGTAAATTAAATAAGCACTAAATTTAGTACGTTCGGCAACTGCACCAGAAATAATCGTGGCCGCTGTCGCGCAGAACACAACCTGGAACATCCAGAATGCATAATTCCAGGCTTGATCATCGCCTGTTGCACCACTGAAGAAAAAGTCTGTTGTACCAAAAAGGCCATTGGAGACGCCAAACATCAGACCAAAGCCAACGGCCCAAAACGCCAAAGAACCAATACAAAAGTCCATCATGTTTTTCATCATGATATTGGTCGCATTTTTTGCTCTGGTTAACCCGGTTTCCACCATAGCAAAACCAGCCTGCATCAAAAAAACTAAGAATGCAGCAACGAGTGTCCAAACAAAATTCAGGTTATTCTGAACTGCGTCTGCAGTGATTGGATCGTCTGCAAAACTTAGCGCTGGCCAGCAAAGCGCGCCAGCAATTAACATCCTTTTACTTAGTAACTTCATCAGTATGAGCCCTCAATAAATATCAATAATGAATCGCTATCTATTTGTTCCTTGCAGAGGGATTTGATGCATAGTTAATTCCAGACTGTTTATAGATAAATTTTAATCATGTAAAAAATAAGGTGTTGTATGCGTTATAAAAAATTAACACTTAATATTCATTGTCTTATGTAAGTTTTTAGGGTGGTCACTAATATGAAATTTAATAATTAAAAATAACTATTCTGATGCAACTTCTATTCAAACAATAAAATACGAACAGGATCTGGAACATATTTGTCGGCTTGTTGGTTTTTGAATATGAATGTCTTCTTTACGACAAAAGATAATTTGCCACTTCTTTCATATCTTTTTTTAGTTTGCGAGGCGAAATAAATACCATCGAACTATACTAATTAGGAAACGAGTAACCACGGCGGAGGGGCAAGTGATGAGACTACACAACAAAGCTGGAGACGTTACTAGACTAGCCGATGACCTGACCTTGAAAGAAGTGGAAAAAATGGGATTCACAATTGATTTGTGTGATACCGCATTTGATCCCAATGAACACTGGAAAACGGATGGTGAAGAGCAAGAACGTATAGAAAAGAATATCAATAAAGATAGTGCAGGGTCAGCTCAGAAATGACGAAGTGCGCTTTCTGTTCCCAACGTGCAGAAATCAAAAAAGCCAGCTCACCGAGCTGGCTTTTCCGTAT
>QKFI01000044.1 GCA_003251455.1 Tolumonas sp. | reverse complement strand
GTCACTGTTATGTTGCCAACGGAATTCGTCTTCCATCATGGCTGCAGGACGAGCTGCATTTTGATTGCTGGTGGCGGTCAGTTTGCGGCTGACAGGTTGGTCGTCCGCGGTCAATTCGTCCAGAATGGCTGGGGAAATAGTTAAACGATCACAACCACATAGCGCGAGCACTTGTTCTTTTTTACGGAAGCTGGCGCCCATCACAACGGTGTTGTAGTTGTATTTTTTATAGTACTCATAGATGGCTCGGACTGATTTCACACCCGGATCGGTATCAGCAAGATAGTTTTCCGTAGGCTGATTTTTCTGATACCAGTCATAAATACGACCGACAAATGGTGAAATTAAGAACACACCCGCTTCAGCACAGGCGCGTGCCTGGGCAAAAGAAAAAATCAGGGTTAAGTTACAGTTGATACCTTCTTTTTCCAGTTCCTCTGCAGCACGGATACCTTCCCAAGTTGCTGCTATCTTGATCAGAATGCGGGATTTATCGATCCCTTTTTCCTGATAAAGAGAAATTAATTTTCTCGCTTTCTGAATACACTGGTTTTTATTAAAAGAAAGGCGGGCATCCACTTCAGTTGATATCCGGCCTGGTACATATTTCAACACTTCAGCACCGATATTCACTGCGACTTGATCACATGCATTCATCAAGATGGTTTCTTTACTGCCACCAAGTTCTTTCGCTGCATAGACTGCATTTTCAATCAGTTTTTTGTAGTGTGGTAACTGGGCCGCTTTTAACACCAGTGACGGATTTGTGGTTGCATCTTCTGGTGAAAATTGTTTGATGGAATCAATATCACCGGTATCCGCAACAACAATTGTATATTTTTTTAATTCACTAAGCTGGCTCATAATATCTCCTTAACCAAATTATTATTAGTTCTGGCAATAATGATCTTGGTAATAATTAATTCTTTCTACTTTAGGTGCAGAATTGCCACCTTCGAATTCAGATTCAAACCAAGCGCTTAATATGTTTTTTGCGAGCTCAACGCCGATAACTCGTGCTCCCATGCAAATAATTTGAGCATTATTACTTTTACGTGCCCGTTCAGCAGAGAAAGTATCATGGCATTGTGCAGCGCGAATGCCTGGTACTTTGTTTGCGGTAATACTTACGCCGATCCCTGTGCCACAAATTAAAATGCCACGCTCATGTTTTCCTTCTTTAATCGCGGTTGCAACATTATGTGCAACGTCTGGATATAATTTATTGTCAGGGTTGCGGTCGCTACTGTAATCGACAAATTCAATATGGTTATCATTTAAATATTCGATAATTTTATTTCGGAAATCGAAAGCAGCATCATCTGCACCAATTGCAATTGTGGTCATAATCTTCATCCTTTTATTTTTTTCTTGGGTGGGTCACCCGGACAGGTGACCCGGTCTTAGTGATTTACTATTGATTGGTTGTAACAGCATCAGGCAATTCTTGTTTGTTGTATTTCTGTTTTAGTTTCTTATCGAAATACGCCACGATGAGCGGTGCTGTAATCATGGTGATGATACTAGCAGTCGCAAGTTGAGCTGTTGCTGACTGAACATAAACCTGAAGGGTTGGGTCTGCTTGTGCCACCATTGCTGGTGTCAATGCAGAGCTGGCCGCAGTCGTGCCCAGTGCAGCGCCCAGCGCAGTTTTCTTCTTCAGGAACAGGTTGTAAACAAAGTAGAAGATGAAACCTGTGCAGGCGGAAATTAAGCCTAAGACAATCCCAGATAACCCAGCAGTGAAGACTGTATTCATACTGGAGTTAGCACCAATCGCAAACGACATGATGATGATAACCAGTGGCTGAGAGGAGGCACAAAGCTGTTTAAATTTCTCATCCAGGTTACCCCAAACCATACCGATGATGAGCGGGATCAACATGGAAATCAGTGCTGCGAAAGGAATGTTTGCCAATCCACTGACACCTAATACCACCATAGTGACGAATGGACCATCTTTGATACAGAAAACAGAGATTGCGCCAGCATCACTGGAATCGCCATAGTTACTGCAAAGAGCAATATAAAGAGAGCTGTTTGAGCTGGTAATACAAGCAACTAAGGCTAGCATGGAGATACCAATAAAGCCTTCTGGTCCTAATAATGAACCAATGCCATAGACCACGATGCCACCAGCGATGACTTTCATCGTCAGTAGCACACCACCTTTATAAAGTGGTAAACCTGCTTGTTTAATATTTATGGATGAACCGCAAATCAAGAGGAATATCCCCATCATTGCGCTGGAACCACTTTTAAATAACGCAGTGGTTGGTCCACCTATTTTTAATAAGTCAGGGAAGAAAGTATTAATTAATATAGCTGCTATCAATGGAATAATAATTAATCCACCTGGTACCTTGTTCATCTTTTCAAAAATATTTATATTAGCCATGTATTCCTCACAAAGAGAAATTCGTCGAATTTCTCGTTAACGGTTGTGTGTTGTTGTGTGAGTCAATTGATTTAAAGGTAAAACGGCTAACCTTATAACTACAAAATCAAGCTGATTCTTTATAAATGTTGTCGACGATTTGTTCGATGATATTATCCGGACCAGTCAGACCTCCTTTTCCGATACAAACCATTCCTTCATATTCACCACCAATAATCCGGACTAAGTCAGTTTGTGGAATAACGTAATCAACCATTTCAATGCCTTTGGCACCTAAATGTTTTAATACGTTTACCATGGTGTCGCCACCGGTCATATAAATGCCTTTTACATCACCGCTATCCTGTTGCAGGATGTTTTTTACAATTTTCCCTAACCCGCAGTTAATATTGGCTGCTGCTTGTCCGGATGGTAAAAAGAATTTCGACTCTTCTTCTTTTAAATCCAGTACACGCCCGGTTAATGCCGATTCAAAAACAAAAATTGTATTCCGACGATTCGTGATCTGATTGCGAGCCTGTTCAACCACACGATTTATTTCGATATCGGCAGAATTTGCGCTATCAATCAGCAGTTCAGCGTCAACCGGGATATGACAAACGCGTTTATCCGTTTCGAGTAAACGTTCAAGTTGGCGTTTGGTCACAGGGCTGGCACTACCAGCAACAATCACAATCGAACCACTCTGACTTTCACGTGGAATTGCTTGTTTTTGGTTGAGTCGTTCCTGTTTTGCCATATCGCGGGCATATGCCAGACGTTCGGTAAATGGACCCGGATCAACACACAAAACATTCCAGTTCAGTTGAACGACTGCATTGGCAATTGTTTCAACATCGTCCATGGAAATCGCATCGACAACCAGTACGCGAGCACCTTGATTGCGTTTGGTTTGCATGGTTTTCGCGACCGAATCTGTTCCAGTCAAAACCTGTGTCAGAGAAATATGATCCACTTTATATTCTGTCTGACGGCCAATCAGTTCTGGTACATAAGTTTCCGTGACTGGCGTGCGAACATCTTTTGCAACATCAGTTTTAGACAAAGCGACACAATCGATCACTGAGAAACCACCAACCACGATACGACGAGATTGCGGCATTGCAGGAACAACTACAGCCATCGTATCCGCAGGAAGATTGTGTAACATGGCGTCGATTTCATACCCGATCCCGCCACGCATGGTGGTATCAATTCGTTTCGAGAAGTAGGTCGCACCTTTTTCTTTTAACAGCTGAATCGCTGCCGAAACACGAGACTGAGCCTG
>QKFI01000307.1 GCA_003251455.1 Tolumonas sp. | reverse complement strand
CCTGCACTGTCTCTGCCAATCTTTACTGCAGATTTAAAAGCGAACCTGAAAACACAAACAGCTGGATATGATGCTGCGGTTGCACAATACAACCAATCTGTGGTGAAAGCGTTTAATGAAGTCAGTGACAAAGTGCTGATTCTGAAGTCAATGGAAGAGCAAATTTCTGACGCGAATGAAAGTATGTCACTGGCAGAAAAAAGTTATCAAATCACCGAAAACCGTTACAACGCGGGAATGGGTAGTCAGTTAGAAGTGTTGATGGCTGAACAGCAATTATTGCAATCAGAATCTGTTTCAGCCGCATTGCGCGCTCAACAACAGGATGCGCAAATTCAGTTAATTCAGGCATTAGGTGGTGGCTTTTCCAGTCAAACAGCGACCACAACTGAACAGCATAGTTAATTTTGGGGAAGTTTATGAGTCAAGCTACAGAAAAACAGGTTCCAGCAAAATCAGGACAACGTAAAAAAAGCCTGATGGTATTTGTCAGTGCATTAATCCTAACTGGTGTCGGATCCGCATTCTGGTATTTCAATTACGGTATTGGTTCAGAGTCTACAGACGATGCCTATGTCAATGGCAATCTGGTTCAGATCACACCTGAAATTGTCGGAACAGTTACCAGCATCGCAGCAGATGATGGTGATTTCGTCCAGAAAGGTCAGGTATTAGTCCATTTTGATAATAGTGATGCAGATATTGCTTTTGATAGTGCTGAAGCAAATCTGGCTCAATCAGTTCGACAGGTACGCGCGTTGTTCAATAACGTTGAACAAGCAAAAGCCGTAGTTGCAGAACAGAAAATTGGATTACGGAAAGCTCAGTCTGACTTAATTCGTCGCCAAAACATGGTGAAAGCCGGTGGTCTCTCGCAGGAAGAATTAAGCCATGCGCAGGATATGATGAACTCAGCTGAGAAAGCGCTTGCTGTTGCACAACAACAGCTGAATTCTCAAGAAGCATTAATCAAGAATACTTCGATTGAAACTCATCCATTAGTAAAAGCAGCAATTGCCAAAGTACGTCAAACCTACCTTGATAAAAAACGTACCGATTTAGTGGCACCAGTCTCTGGCTATGTCGCTCGTCGTAACGTGCAAGTAGGCCAACGTGTCACACCTGGCGCTGCACTGATGGCTGTCGTTCCATTAACCAATGTATGGGTTGATGCGAACTTTAAAGAAACCCAGTTACGTGACATGCGTATTGGTCAGGATGCAACGATTATTGCTGACCTGTACGGGGACAAAGTGGAATACCACGGCAAAGTAGAAAGTCTGGGGATTGGTACCGGCAGTGCTTTCTCATTACTGCCTGCACAAAATGCGACCGGGAACTGGATCAAGGTTGTTCAGCGCCTGCCTGTCCGCATCAAGTTAGATGAAACAGAATTGACAAAAAATCCACTGCGTATTGGTCTTTCAATGAATGTTGATGTTGATACTGCCAACAAAAATGGCGAGTTGCTCTCAATCTCTGCACCAAAACAAGCACGCTACGAAACCGATGTTTATACCAACCATGATGAAAGCATCAATAGCATCATTTCACAGATCATCGCTGAGAATGATGAAAGTAGCTCGACTCTCTACGCAAAAAAGTAAAAGGTCAGTGACATGAGCCAACAACAAGGATTCCAACCGGCGAATCTGGGGTTATGTACCTTTGCAATAGCACTTGGTGTGTTTATGCAAGTGCTCGACAGTACAATTGCAAACGTGTCGTTGCCCACCATCGCCGGTAACATGGGTGTCAGCCTGAATCAGGGAACCTGGGTCATTACTTCTTTTACTGTGAGTAACGCGATTGGTCTGCCTGTGACAGCCTGGCTAAGCAGAAAAGTTGGTGAAGTTCACCTGTATGTCGGTGCACTTGTATTTTTCCTTATCACGTCATTCCTATGCGGCATTTCCCAATCCATGGGAGAGCTAGTTGTATTTCGTACATTACAGGGTCTGGCGGCAGCACCGTTATTCCCGATGAGTCAGGTTCTTCTCATGCAGATTTTTCCGGCTCATCGTCGAAGTATGGCTCTATCCCTGTTAGGAATGGTGGCAGTTGTTGGCCCAATTGTCGGACCAATCCTTGGTGGCTGGCTTACTTACGATTACAGCTGGCCGTGGATTTTCTTTATCAATATTCCGATTGGGATCTTTACGATTGTTATCGTTTTACAGCAGTTAAAAGAAAAACCACATCAACCAGTAAAAGCAAAACTGGATGTCATTGGCTTCGCCGCTTTAGCACTTGGCACGCTCCAGGTTGTTCTGGATAAAGGGAATGATCTGGACTGGTTTAGTGACCCATGGATTGTCGGCGGTTCTATTTTTGCTGCAGTCATGCTGATATTTCTAGTGATATGGGAACTGACAGATGATCATCCAATCATCAATCTTCGTCTGTTTGCGAACCGAAATTTCTGTGTCGGTACAACGCTTCTGACCCTGGGTTTTGCCGGTTTCTTTTCGATAAACCTGATTTTGCCACAGTGGTTACAAAGTCAGATGGGATACACATCCGTCTGGGCTGGTTTAGCAGCTGCACCAATGGGTGTTATTCCTGTTTTCCTGACGCCAATTTTAGGAAGACTGGGTACACGACTGGATATGCGAAAACTGGCTGCATTATCGTTTATTGTCATTAGTACCAGCTGTTTATTACGGTCTAAGTTTAATACCGATATTGATTTCCCATCAGTTGCTTTAGTGCAATTGTTTATGGGAATTGGTATTTCATTATTCTTTATGCCAATGACTACAATATTGCTATCAGATTTATCAGGACCTGCAATCGCAGATGCTGCCTCGTTATCAACCTTTATTCGTACTTTAGGCGCAAGCTTTGCCTCTTCGATTACGACATGGTTCTGGACACACAATGCAAGCCTGCACCACTCAACCTTGACTGAACATGTGAATCCATACAATCCGATTGTGAATACAGACAGTTTGAATGCATCAACACTACTTGGAATTAACGGGACCATTACACATCAGTCTTATATGATGTCGACACTGGACTTGTTTAATATTCTGATGTGGATGTTTGTTGTGTTGATCCCTTTTATCTTCTTCACGACGCGTCCACCCCATCACGGACGAACTTCAGGTGCAGCAGCGCACTAAGAGAAAAACAAAAAGGGAGCTTTCGCTCCCTTTTCATTAAAATATATTCAGAGATCGCTTTTACCTATCGAGGCATAGCGATTAAACAACATATCAAAGTAACTATCCCCTGCTCTTTCAGCGGAATCTTCAGCGCTTTTTGCAATATAACTTTGCCGTAATCTGCCCAGATAATTTTCGTTGGAAATATCATGATCGGCAGCATTGTTCGTTGATACATCCAGCATCAATGAATGGCGATAATTGAAATAAGTTCGTAACTCATCCACCAAACGGATATCGTTTTGATCGATTTCAATCGAAAAAACACTACGGATACATTTGATAATTTCTTCCGCTGTCCAAGGGTTTGTGTCTTTACAAACCAGCGCGTTATCATTGATATAGCCTGTAACTTCTTTATTTTTAATCACCATCTGCACCAGTTGCATCAACGGATATTGAGAAGATGGGATAATATTTTTTGGTGAAGCGACTGGTTTTGTAGCTAGGTATGCTAAGTAGTGGTCAGTTAACTGATACTCTTCCGCATATTTGAGAAATAAAGCAATCTGGGATTCCATGTCCCAGCCTTGTGCTACCACAATTTCTTCATACGTTGGATTAGAACGACTCACAACCAGATCCCTTTTTCTTATTTATCAATCGACTAAAATTTTGTGCGCGACATCATACTGAATCGATTCATCCTATTATGTTAACAAGATCAATATTTTGATCTTGGGGATGGAATTAAGTCGTGCGAACCCAATTGTACTATATTCAATATGTTAGCTTCAGCTTATAGCGTCTTATACTTTCACTCAGATGAGGGGTTCATATGAATTCTCAAATCAAAGAGCTGCTGGAGCGCATCCGCCAGCTGGAAGACCAGATAGAACAAGAAGTACAGCGGCGAAGAACCGAACTACACGCTGACTTTAAAAACAAACGGATCCGCTTTGAACAAGAAGTCAGAGCACAACAACGACGCTTCAAAATGGGTCTGGTTAAATATGTTTTTCATGCACAGATAAGGCATGTAATTTCAGCCCCATTCATCTATTCAATGATCTTCCCACTCTTATTACTTGATATCTCTGTAAGCCTTTATCAATGGATCTGTTTTCCCTTGTATAAAATCCCCAAAGTGAAACGCAGCAATTATTTCCTTTTTGACCGCAATCACCTTGCCTATCTCAATCTTGTAGAAAAAATAAATTGTGCATATTGCTCTTATGGCAACGGCCTTGCTGCCTATACCAAAGAAATTACTGCGCGAACAGAGCAGTATTGGTGTCCAATTAAACACGCGAGAAGAGTTTTACAGGCTCATACCTACTACAATGGATTTGTCGATTATGGCGATGCAGAAGCCTATCAACAGGAGCTACAAAACCTAAGAGATGAACTGTCTCGTCTCGATCAAGAGTTAGACAATGAACTAATGAAAGATAATTCTGATTCAGCATCAAAGAAGGATGAAAATGACCACTAAATTGACGGTACTTCAAGGCGATATCACACAATTAGCAATTGATGCCATCGTCAATGCAGCAAAAAACTCCTTACTGGGTGGTGGTGGCGTTGATGGAGCCATACATCGAGCGGCAGGGCCTAAACTCTCGGAATATTGCGAAACGCTGGGTGGGTGCCCGACAGGAGAAGCTCGAATTACCCCAGGCTTCAATTTACCGGCAAGGTTCATCATCCATACCGTCGGTCCTGTTTGGCATGGAGGAAAAAACCATGAAACGGAGCTCTTGGCTTCCTGTTATAGACAATCATTGTTACTTGCAGAAAAACATCAACTGAGACGAGTAGCATTTCCTTGTATCAGTACCGGTATTTATGGTTTTCCAGCAGATATTGCCGCTGATATTGCAATAGAAACGGCCTTATCATTTCTGCAACATAAGACCGTTTTTGATGAAATTATCTTTTGTTGTTTTCAGCCATCCGATGTGGCGCTTTATCAAATACGTTTACAAGGGAAGTAGTTTTTTAAAACAGCGATTTCAGATAGGCAATGATATCGAGTGATTCATACATCCAATGCGCATCACCTTGATCATCGATGATTTGTAAACAAGGTACCTGTCGTTTTCCACCACCTGACATCAATGCTTCAAGATGAACACCTTGAGCAATGTTCCTGTTTTCAAGATCAATTTCAGCCTGTTTGCAATAATCAACAACCCGCACGCAATAAGGACAAGATGGACGAATATACAAGGCTAGACGGTCTAAATCAGTCACAGCAGGAAATGTCATAAATACCCCCGTTGGTTTTAGTTCTCATTCCATATTAATGTGGTTTTCCTCGGCATACCAGTATCACAACAGAACGCGCTGCAACCGTATAGGTAGAGGATGATATTTGCGTATATTTACGTCCCAACGGAGTAATATCATTTGGTGGTGTAAGGCTGGTATCCACAATCCGATACCAACGTCGCTCTTTGTTTATTCTTGGTGCAGGTAAAGTGATGGTAAGCGGTTCATGCCAGGCATTAAAAAAAGCATACACATCAACGTTGTATAAAGGATGGAACGCCGAAAGCCCTAAAGAATGAGATTGTAAAGACCAGTCTGGCTCCAATGGTTTCACACCATGCCAATCAATCCGTGCTGTTTCCAAAGCTTCAGCCAATGAAAAAAAACGATCGCTGTCTTCAGTCATCATGGTTCGGTATCGCATCATTTCCGTGACAAATCGATGCATTTCCTGATGACGTAACGTTGGTTTCCAGTTCATCCAACTTAAGGGATTATCCTGACAATAAACATTGTTGTTACCTTTCTGTGTTCTCA